>CAZXBZ010000062.1:3742-12659 GCA_964639135.1 uncultured Solibacteraceae bacterium
GGCGAAAGAAGATGTGACGCGCGCGACAGCCGGCCTGAGCAAGGATGAAATCTGGCGGCACATTCCGGGCGTTCCCACAATCGGGTTCCAGTTGAGGCACATCGCCGGATCGGTGGATCGCTTGGGCACGTATCTCCGCGGCGAGGCACTCACCGAACAGCAGATGGCCGTTCTTCACGAGGAAAAAGAGCCGGGCGATGACGACGCCGCCAGCCTGCTGGCCGGTATCGAGGAATCATTCAAACACTGCGAAGCCATGCTGCGGGCGCTCGACCCCGCAACGCTCACCGAAAAGCGTTCCGTCGGGCGGAGGCAGTTGCCCACCACGGGCATTGGCCTCATCGTACACATCGCCGAGCACACACAACGCCACGTGGGGCAGACGGTCACGATTTCGAATCTATTACGCGCTCAATCGGGCAAGCCTCGCCCGTAGGCGGCACTACTCACCCAGGCGAAAAGCGACCGGAGCGCCTTGCCGCGATGGCTGATCTCGAGTTTCTCCACCGCATTGAGTTCCGCCGTCGTGCGGTTCGACGGCGGATAAAAAAAGAGCGGGTCATAGCCAAAGCCGTTCCCGCCCCGTGCTTCCTCAAGGATCGCGCCTTCCACCGACCCTTCGAATGTCTGGATCACACTGCCTCCGCGCGCGAGGGCAATCACGCATACAAAGCGGGCCGTGCGATCTTCCACTCCTCGCAACCGGTCGAGCAGAAGCTGGTTGTTGGAAGCGTCCGTGGCGCTGGCGCCGGAAAATCGCGCCGAATATACTCCCGGCGCGCCACCGAGCGCATCCACCACCAAGCCAGAATCTTCCGCGAAGAGAAGATTTTCTGTAAACGAACTGTAGTGTATGGCTTTGATGCGAGCGTTTTCCTCGAACGTCGCTCCCGTTTCCTCAACGGCGGGAAGTTCGCGGAAGTCTGGTAACGCTTCAATTTCAAGGCTCGTGAACTCCCGTGCGGCCAGCACAAATTCCCGTAGCTTACCGGCGTTCGAAGTCGCGGCGGCCAAGCGAATCGGGGATGCGCCGTGCGTCATTGCGGGAGCAACCGCCGCTGCACCCCAGTCAACTCCTCGATGCCTTTGCGCGCCAGTGCGATCATCTCGGCGAGTTGCGCATCGCTGAACGGACGCTGCTCCGCCGTCGATTGCAATTCCACGAATTGCCCGGAACCCGTGAGCACGACGTTCATATCCACGTCGGCGCGCGAATCCTCGGTATAGCAGAGGTCAAGCATCGGCACGCCGCCCACGATGCCCACGCTGACAGCCGCCACCGTATCGCGAAGCACTCCGGCGGGGACCAATTTCGCCTCCGTGAGTTTACCGATGGCTATCCCCAGCGCCACCATGGCGCCCGTAATCGCCGCCGTGCGGGTGCCGCCGTCGGCCTGCAACACATCGCAATCCACGATGACCGAACGCTCCCCCAGTTTCTTCGTATCCACGATCGCGCGCAGGGAGCGCCCGATCAGCCTTTGAATTTCCAGCGTGCGTCCGGAGGCACGGCCCTTTGTCACTTCCCTCGGAGTTCGGGTGGAGGTAGCCCTCGGCAGCATGGCATATTCCGCGGTCACCCAGCCCTCGCCGCTGTTTCTCTTGAAGGAGGGCACGGATTCTTCCACGGTGGCCGCGCACAACACGCGGGTATGGCCAAACTCGATCAGAACGGAGCCCTCGGCGGTCAGCAGGTAGTCCGGTGTAAGGGAAACAGGGCGCATCTGGTCCGCCGCGCGGCCATCGGTACGGAGGGGCATCCTATCCTTTCAGCGCGAGAAAGAAGATGTAGAAAAGCAGCGCCATCCCCAGCACCACCACCAGCAGGCATGGCAGTCCGCGCATGTTCTCCATCATCGCCGTCTGGCGTTTTTCCTTTGATTTCTTCGAATACGGCTTAATTTTGGCCATGAGGCTAGATGTGCCCGAGACCACCATGGCGGCCTCGGGCATCTTTCAGGATAGCGCCAATAGCGGCATAAACAGCCGGCATCCACGCGGAGGCCGCTGCATACGCGGTCCGCCGATCAGAACGCGCTTGCTATCCAGCCAGGAATACTCTTGACCGCGTACGCCCAATCGTCCTTACGCCACTGGCTTAGCTCGTATAGCGAATCCCCCAGGTTCTCCCCCATGTCCGCGAAGAACTTGGTGGGACCTTCCTTGAGACGGGTATTTAAGCGCTCGAGCCGCGGCATCAGGGCATCGATGCCCATTTTACGTTTCAAGATCATGTCGATAGCGCCAAGCGCGAGGCTGGTTACCGCATCCACGGCGGCGCCACCGAGGCCGATCGGATCACAGGCGCGGATAATTTTGAAAATAGCGCTATTCTTCGCCGAATCCGGAAGTACCGCCTCCACCAGGCTCTGAACTCCCTCAACCGCCGCGGCCCAGGGAATAGCTTTCCCTATCAATGCCTTGTAGAGTTCGGAAGCCCCATAGAGATAATCGCCGTCGCCGAATTTGTCGGCTACCTCGATCACCGTCACGATCAATCCGGCCTTGCCCGCGGCACCCGTGGCAAAGCTGGCGAGCTTGCCAAACTTGCTTGCCGGCTTTGCGATATTGTCGAACAGTTCGAGCGCCGCTTTCTGCTTCCGCATGCCCGTCGCGGCCCGCATCACGTGCCTGACTTCCTCGAACGTGAGCCCCCATTTGCGGAGAGTGATCACCGCCGTGGCAAATTTCTGAGCGTCTTCAACACGGCCGAGCAGCCCCAGAAATTTTTTCATTTCCGGAATCGAGCCATCCACCAGCGCGCGCCGGAATTCGTTCCATTCTCCAGACCTGCCCGCCGCGCGGAATTTTGCCTCCATTGCGGCTTCATGCGGAATACTGCCGGCCGAGGAGCCACCCGCGGCCGGTGCGGGCGTGGGGGCAAAGCTCATCCGCGCCCACTTGGAGGCGGAGTTCGGATCGTTCAACGCGGC
Organism: uncultured Solibacteraceae bacterium; assembly: GCA_964639135.1. Classification (GTDB taxonomy): domain Bacteria; phylum Acidobacteriota; class Terriglobia; order Bryobacterales; family Bryobacteraceae; genus JACTMJ01. The sequence goes on from CAZXBZ010000062.1 coordinate 6,676, forward strand.
AAGAGTGCCTTTGCCAGGGTCGATGCGGCCATCCGGCACTCGAACGCTCAACACTTCCTTCTGGAACTCCTTGATGCAAGCCACCGTTAGGGGTCCGCAGCGTCCATCCGGGTCAAGCCGCGATCGCTGCGGAGGCATTTGAGCATTCAACTGTTTTTGCACCGCCATCACGTCCATGGGAAGGTTGGCGCCCCCCGCGCCAACGGACTTTACGATTGAGATTGTCTGATTGATAGCCAATACGTACCCTCACGGAAATATCCGCTAACCAGCTTAAGCGGCCTAATGACGTGATTTGGCTCAGAGGCCGCCGGCGGCGCTATTCATCAAGCTTCGGGCTAACCAGCTCGGGGATCCGGCCCACGGGGCGTAATTCCACTTTCCGGATCAGCATTTCCGCGCCCTCGGACTGGATCTGAATCTTGCCGGCCTGGTGTGACGAATTGTAGCCGTAGATCACCACGACCCCATTGACGATACAGATGATCTTGTCACCGGCGGCGATAACCTCCTGCCGGTTCCACTCTCCCAGGGGCTTTTCTACGTCGTGCGGACCCCGGAAGCCGAGTTCGTCGCGCCATTCCGGGGAGCGGCCCCACCAGTCGAAGCGGCCGCTGTCTCGCGTCACGGGAGTGCCGCCGCTTTGCCAGTAAAGCTCCTTGCCAAGAGCCCGGGTTTCCATGGTGAGTTGTGGTTTGTTCTTCCCGGCAACGAGAATAATGTCGCCCGCCCCGCCCTCGATAATTTGGGATTCAATCGATTCGAGCCAGGTTTTGTTGTATTCCCCATCCGGGCCCACCGCGTGTACCAGAATGCCGCCATCCCGCGCGCGTTTCTCCCTCGCTCCCCAGGTTTTGCCGCCCCATTTCCACTCCACAATCAGGTGGTAATTGCGATAGTTTTGTTTGGTGGTGATGCCTCCATACTCCTCGCCGGAAATGCAAAGATTGCCGTCAACCACGGAGAAGACGCCCTTCGGATCCTCATAGCGGTTCTCTCGCAGCCAGGTGTACCAACCGCTGAGATCCTTACCATTAAAAAGCTGCATGGGAGCCTTCGGTTGGATGGCGTCCGCGGGCAATGGAGCTTGGCCGAAGCCCGGAATAAGGAGAAAGGTGAGAAAAATCCAAAATCGCATGACGCCACTCTATCGCAATCAGCCGGCGCGCAAGAATCCCTTGCGTCTCGTATCCGCAATGGAAACAAGGTGAGTCTAACGATATAGATGGCGGCGCGGACACAAACCGGACGGCTGAGACGATGGACCATGTTCGTCTCGTTGTTGATGCTGTTCACCACCGCGGGCATGGGAGGCTATTTTTTCTGGGATTTCTACCGGGTGAAACCGATCGGCGCGCGAATCACAACGCTTCTCCCCGTCTGGGCTTGGAGCAACGGCGCGCCTCGCGTCTCGCCCGCCGCCGCCAAGCCCGGCACGGCGATGCTGCTCGCGGAGGTGGAGTATTTCCACGATGAACTCCTCGCCTATCTGAGCTTCGATTTTCTTCGAGGTCAGAAAGCGCTCGGTGGCCGTCCGGTATACCTGGAAGCGCGGGAGGAAGGCCCGCGCGTGGTCTACCGCCTGCTCATCGGCGCGGGAAACGACTGGCTGACAGCTTACGACGACTATTTACGCCTCTCCGGAGAGGGTCTGGCAAAAAGCTGGATGGTCTTCGAAATGTCACCCAGCGATTTGAAGCGCCTGGATGCGGAAACACGCGTCTTCGTGGCTGCCTATAACAAACCGGTCCAGGCCAGGCTCGAAAGCCTCTCACCCGGCGAACTGCGCGAGTACGCGCGCCGCTTCCTTCTCTTCAAATCGCGGGTGGACCCGCGTATCCGCAGGCAGCTCGAACCGCGCCCCGAACCAATCCTGCCGGCCACCGCCGACCAACTGGCCGCCGACATCATAGCCGTCGCGGATTTCTACGATCTTCCGCTCGATGTTTTCCTGGGTATCGCCGCGGTGGAAAACAACTACATGGACGTGCGGGGCGATCTCGACCACGGCATTTGGAAGCGCAAGGCACAACAGGGCGACATCGTGCTCAAGCGTGGCCGGCGCGGCGTCTACGTGTTGAATTACGCGACCGGCGTGTGGCAGATCACACGGGAGACGCTCCGTTTCGCGCATCGAATTTATCTGGAGGACATGAAGAAAGGCGCCCGGGATTACAGCTTGCTGCCCGAACGGCTCATCCCGCAAACAACCCTCTATTTCGATGAGGTCAACAGCCATTGGCTCACGCTGTACGCGGGCGTCCTCATGCGGCATCTGATCGACCACTTCAACGGCGACATCGAGAAAGCAGTGGGCGCTTATAACGGTGGCGCCGGCAATCCGAATCCGCGCTATGAGGCGCATGTGGAGGCCGCCGCCACGCATGCGCGCCGGGTGCTGGAACAAGCGGCGGCGCTCCATCACGAAGCTCTCGAAGACGCCGATCTCCCGCGCGGCGAGACGCCCCGGAGCGCGGAACCGGAAAGTGGTGAAATTCGTTGAGGGCGGGCCGGAAAGAAAGGGAGGCGGCCGCGGTGGCCGCCTCCCTTGGTTCGTACTCGACTGGTTCGTACTCGACGCGAGCTACCTGCTGTGCGAAACCAGCATCCCGGTTTCGTTCATGGCGAAGGTTCCTACAAAGGCGCTGAGCTTATAGGGGCTGCTCCAGGTGGTGTCAAGGCCCTTTCCGGTAAACCGGTTTGCAACCGTATACGCGGGCATCGCGTGGTCAAGGCCGCCCGACATCGGGTCGTACACCGTTTTCTCGTGAGAGCAGATTTTGTCCGTTGCCTCGATGGCGCGGGTCTCGAGATCGACGAGGCTGCCCGCCGTCAGCGTACCCTTCATGCTGTGAAGGTCGCCGCCGTCGAAAGCCATCGAGATCGGCTCCACGTTCACCGCCACCACATCCCGCACCAACGCGCCGCCCAGGTGCCGTGCCAGGTTTTCGAGTGCGACGCGCTGCATGGCGCTGGCCTTCGCATCCACAACCAGCACGGCCTTCGAAGGCAGATAATCCTGATGAATATCGCCGATAGTATTATTCGCGCGCACCACGGCGATCACGGAGAGACCGTCGAGCTTCACGCCGTCGAATGAGCCCTTGGTGACGCTCCAGCCCATCACGCCGAGGTCTCCCACCAGGCCGACTTCCGAATTGCGGAAACACTCGCCGATATAAACATCGGCCGTGCGCGCTTCCATGTAAGCGCCCGTGAGAGTCGCGGCCGGAGACGCCGGTCGAGCGTGGTGAGAATCATGAGACGCGGCGCTGGCGGCAAAGCTCAGGCACGCGCAAGCGGCAATCATCCCAAGATATCGCGGAAAACGCATGATGCTAGAAACCCCTCCTTGGTGATTAGAGGGCTTGGGAGTGCCTGCCGATGCACAAAAATTAGGTTGACGCTGGCTGCTCCATCCAGATCTATCTCGCCATCCAGCCGCCATCCACCACCAGTATTTCGCCCGTTACATAATCCGACGCACGGGAAGCCAGGTAGACAACCGCTCCCTTGAGATCATCGGCAGAGCCCCACCGTCCCGTTGGAATGCGGGCAAGAATCGCCGCGTTTCTCGCTTCGTCCGCGCGGAGCGCGGCCGTGTTGTCGGTGGCTATATACCCTGGCGCAATCGCATTCACCTGCACGTTACGCGATGCCCACTCGTTTGAGAGCGCCTTGGTGAGCTGGCCGATAGCTCCTTTTGACGCGGCATAGCCCGGCACCGTTATCCCGCCCTGAAAGGTGAGCAGGGAGGCCGTAAAAATAACCTTGCCCCGCCCGCGTTCCACCATGTGCTTCCCGAACTCCCGGGCAAGAATCCAGGGAGTGTCGAGATTCGTGCGGATTACCTCGCCCCAGTACTCGTCGGGATGCTCCACGGCGGGCTTGCGGAGAATTGTTCCGGCGTTGTTCACCAAAATGTCGATCCGCGAATGCGCTTCATTCACTTGGCCCGCGAATCCGCGGACCGCCGCCAGGTCCCCGAAGTCGCAACGATACGCCGTGAATCGGCGGCCGAGCGCCCGCACGGCCTCTTCAATCGCGGAACCGGCTGGCTCCAGGTTCCGGCTTACGCCCACGATGTCCGCGCCCGCTTCCGCCAGAGCCATCGCCATGGCGAAACCGATACCGCGCCGGCAGCCGGTCACAAGCGCCACCTGTCCATCCAGCCGGAATAAATCGAGTACGCTCATTCACCGCACCTCATCAGAATTTTCAACGCTTCTCCACCCTCCGCCATCTCGGCGAAAGCATCGGCAAGGCGGTCGAGCGGCAGTTCGCGGGTGATCACCCGTTCAAGCGGCAGTTCGCCCGAAGCCGCGAGCGCGATCGCCCTCTCAAAATCTTCCGGCTCGTACACACGCGCCCCGCTCACCTTGATTTCCCGCCAGAACAGCCTGAACAGATCCACCTCCACCGGCTTGGGATGGATGGCCACCACCACGATGCGCCCTCGTACACGCGCCAGCTTCGTCATCATCGCAACCGCGGCCGGGGCGCCCGACACCTCGAAAACTACGTCCGCGCCCGCTCCGTCCGTGGCTTCCTCAACAAGCCCGGGCACGTCCGCCACCGCGGGATTCACCGCCTCGAAGCCCAGAGAGCGCGCAATCTCAATCCGGAAGGGATTCACTTCCGTCACCAGCACCCGCGCCCCGGCATGGCGGGCCACAAGCGCCACCAGCATCCCGATCGGCCCGCCGCCCTGCACCACGGCGAGCTCACCCGGCGTCACCTCGCCGATCCGGACATCGTGGCAAGCCACCGCGAGCGGCTCGATCAGCGCCCCGAGTTGGAAGCTCAGCGAATCCGGCAGGCGGTGAAGCGTGTGCGCGGGCACGGTCCAAAGGGTTTGCATGGCTCCCGGAGTATCGATGCCTAGAAACTTGAGCTTCATGCAAATGTGGCCGTGCCCGGCGCGACAGGCGTGACACTCTCCGCAAGGATCCAGCGGCCGGACGGTAACCCGGTCGCCGGGCCTCCACCCTTGCACCTCGCTCCCTACGGCCTCGATCACCCCGGAACTCTCATGGCCGATCACCTGTGGAAGCGTAACCCGGTGGTCCATGTCTCCATGAAAGATATGCAGATCCGTCCCGCAAACGCCGCAATGCGAAACCGCGATCCGCGCCTCGCGCGGCCCGGGGTCGCGTGGCTCCACGGAACCATGGGATACCTGGTGTTTTCCGGTGTAGAACGCGGCGCGGCTCATACTTCCTCCATCAAGGCACAGCGAATCGGCGGCGTGCCTTCAAGAAGGGAGTCTATCGCGGAAGATCCAGCCTCCCGCAAGCGGCTTCGCTAGAAAAGCCGCTCTTGCTTGCGAATCGTGCCGAATGCCCCGATATTGGCGATGGTGAGTGAAAAGCGGAATTGGTTCTCGCTGCGGTTAGCGAACCCAAAGCGGCGGTATTGCACGCTGAAGCCGCAGCAATCGGTGTTATAGGTGATCTGCCCGGTGGAGGTGACCACCGTCGAGGTGCGGAAATCGTACCAACTGTTGAACGCCGCGCTCCACCCGCGCTTCAGCGTATCCTTCCAGGCCAGGGTCGTCAGCAACTGGTTGGCGGGTGGAGAAAGCAGCTTGCTGCTCGGCACATCGTGCGCGGCTTCTTCACTGACGGAGCCATCCGGATCGATCAGGAGCGGCGTGGCCCGCACTCGGTTGTGGCCCACGATCCCGACAAAATCACCGAACCGGGTGTCCACGGCCGTGATGCTGTTCAGGAACTGCCCGTAAAAAGGGTCGTAATCCGCCCGCCACAAGACTCCGTAGTGGGTAGCCGGAGAGACGCGGAATGTTGAAGCGATCGGCGAATAATTACGGGGCTGGTTGAGAAACGTGAACGTGCTGAAGTCGATCGTGCTCGCCACCACGTTGCGCCGTCCAGGCTGCACCGCGCCGCCGAAATCCGGGTCAAAGAACCGCTTATGCCGCAGTTCCCACGAAAATACCTCGTCCACCGAATCTCCGCGCTTGC
>CAZXBZ010000063.1:0-12621 GCA_964639135.1 uncultured Solibacteraceae bacterium
CCAGGCTCAGAGCCAGGTTCGTTGCCACGGTGGTCTTTCCGACGCCCCCCTTCCCGGAACCCACGGCGATGATGTGCGCGATTCCCGGGATTTTCTGTGTGGGGTTTGGCAGCGGCTGGCGTACTTGAGGCATGGAACGAACTCAACTCCTTTTCGGATGCACTCGGCTGAAAGTACGATTCTAGCGCGTGACGGGCTCCTCCGGTTTCCGCGAGGCACGCCCGGCGCGCTCAGAGGGCTTCGAGGCGCATCGCCGGCAGCGGCGTGAGAGTGGCGTCCGAGAATTCCCCGCGAGCCAGCCGCGGGAAAGCGGCGGCCGCGATCATCACCGCGTTATCCGTCGAGAGCTGGGGCGTGGGGAACCATGCCGCCGCGGGAAAGCGCGCATCGAGCAGCCGCGCGCGCAGCAACGAGTTTGACGCAACGCCGCCCGAAACAATCAGAGAGCGCGCTCCCGTTTGGGCAAGCGCGGCCCGGCAATTGGCTTCGATGTTATCCACGGCGGTTTTCTGGAAGGAGGCCAGCAGGTCTAGCGTCGCTTGCGGCGTCACCTCCAGCCATTGCTCCATCGCGGGGGACGGCGTGGTCTCGCGCAATCGCCGGCGCGCCTCAAGCTCTTCTTCCGTCACGTGCGCGTTGCGCCAGCGGATCGCCGCCGTCTTGTAGCCGCTAAAACTGAAATCGAGCGCATTCCCTTTCATGGATGGAATGGTGAATGGCGTGCCGCCGGGCGTGCCGTGCGCCGCGAGCTTATCGATGAGGGGGCCGCCGGGATAGCCGAACCCTAGCGTCACGGCCACTTTGTCGTACGCTTCGCCGATCGCGTCGTCCCGCGTGCGCGCCAGCAATCGATAGCGCAGGCCGCTTGCGAGTCCGCTCGATTCAGCGCCGCTCCGTTCCGCGAGATAGAGATGAGTGTGGCCGCCGCTTACAATCAGCGCCAGCGCGGGAAATTCAATTTCCTCCGCTTCTCGCAGCGCATCGAGCAGCACGGCGTGGATGTGGCCGTCGAGGTGATTCACGCCGATCAGTGGAATCCCGGCCGCGAACGCCACCCCCTTCGCGTAGGTGATGCCCACAAGCAGCGCTCCGGCCAGTCCCGGTCCGGCGGTCACCGCCACGGCCGCCAGATCTCCATAGTCCGTGCCGGCTTCCCGGAGCGCTCGCCGTACCACTGGCACGATGTTTCGCAGATGCTCTCTGGAGGCCAGTTCAGGCACCACGCCGCCGTAAATCCGGTGGACGTCGAGCTGCGAGGAAACCACCGAAGAGAGCACCGCTCCGCTCGCGTCCACCACCGCCGCGGCGGTCTCGTCGCAGGAGCTTTCAATACCCAGAATGCGCGCGCTGTTCCTCATTGCGGTCTCCGCGCGCGGAGCGCGCTCGCCGCCGGCGGTACCAGACAAGATACTGGATCCAGCACTGGGTGGGGTAAATTAAAGATACTTATGGAATGTGAACGCTGCGGGGGAAGCCAGTGGCGCATCGCCTCCGACGGCCTTCTGGACGATCTGCGAAATACGTTCGGCAATGTCTTGTACAAATGTATTCGCTGTGGCAAGCGCCGCCGCCACCGCGAGTGGCCTGTCTCTCAGTCCATTGTCGCGCATTGCCCGCGCTGTTTTTCGCGGCAGCTCCAGGTGTGGAATCGCGCCTTTGTGCCGCCCTCGTTTCGCCGCTCCATCGCTTTCGCCCTCGGAGGCCAGGCGTATCGCTGTTACGAATGCCAGTATGTTTTTGTGAGCCTCCGGCCGCGCCAGTCGCTTCGTGATTTCGCCCAGTCCGACGAGATATCCGGGATGCCGGCCGATCTGCTGGGGGCTGAATCGGTAGCCAAGCATCCGTCCCGCGAATAGCGTCCCGCCCCGCTCCCCCTACCCTCCATGCAAGTCAGCGATTTTGATTACAACCTGCCAGAGCGGCTGATTGCTCAGCAAGCGCTTGAAGACCGCGCCTCTTCCCGCATGCTTGTGCTCGATCGAAAACACCGGTGCTGGGAGGATTCCAGTTTTCGGGCTCTGCCGGGCTTCCTGCGGCCCGGCGATTGCCTCGTCCTGAACGATACCCGTGTCTTCCCCTGCCGCTTGTTTGGGCATCGCCAGGGAGTGAATGCGCTGCCGGTGGGCCGTCACAATCCTCACCGCCGCGAGCATCTTTCCACCCAGGTTGAAGTTTTTCTCACGCGCCGGCACTCCGAGGATCCCCTGCTTTGGGACGCTCTCGTCCGGCCCGGCCGCAAGGTCCCCGTCGGTGAGGTCATTACGTTCGCCGAAGGATTTTCCGCCCAGGTTGCGGGCCGCGGCGAGTTTGGAGAGCGCACCATCCGCTTCCACGCGGAGGGGGACCTGTTTGCTCTCATCGAACGCCATGGGCACGTGCCCCTTCCGCCCTATATCCATCGCGAGGATTCCCCGGACGATCGCGGCCGCTACCAAACCGTGTTTGCGGCCCAGCGCGGATCCGTGGCGGCGCCTACCGCGGGCCTTCATTTTACGCCGGAGGTTCTCAATGCCTGCCGCGAAGCGGGCGCGACGATCGCGAAGATCACGCTCCATGTCGGCCTAGGCACCTTTCAGCCGCTGCGTGAGGCCGAGGTGGAAAAGAACCGTCTCCACGCCGAATGCTACGAAATCTCGCCGGAATCCGCCGCCACCATCAATGCCGCCGTCCGGCGGATCGCCGTGGGGACGACCAGCGCCCGCGCCCTGGAAAGCGCCATGCGCGGCGGGCTTATCCAGCCGGGTTCGGGAGAGACCGAGATCTTCATCTATCCGGGCTACCGGTTTCGCGCCGTGGACGCGCTGCTCACCAATTTCCACCTGCCGAAGAGCAGCCTTCTCATGCTTGTGAGCGCCTTCGCGGGCCGGGATTTCACCCTGAACGCCTACAGCCACGCCGTGGCTGGCGAGTACCGCTTTTTCTCGTACGGGGATTGTATGTTGATTTTGTAAAGAAACCCCGGTGGTGCGTCTCTCCGCGAGCGTATACAATACCGTGAGCGCAATGGAAGACTCATTACCGTACCCTCCGCCGTACTCGTCCCCGGCCATCCGTATCGAGCGAATCGAGACTCTCAAGGTGCCGCCGCGATGGGGGCTGCTCCGAATTCTTACCGATCAGGGAGTCACGGGTTACGGCGAATTCACTCTCGAAGGACAACTGGAAGCCGCCGAGGCGATCGTGCATCAGTTCTCGCCCTACCTCATCGGGAAGGACGCGCGGGACTTCCTGCGCATCAGCCGCTCTCTGTTCAACCACCACTTTTACCATTCGGGCCCCCACTTCGCCTCCGCCCTGGCGGGCATCGAAATCGCCCTGTGGGATATCAACGGCAAGGCCACGGGCCAGCCCATCCACCGCATGCTGGGCGGCAAGGTCCGCGACAAGGTGAAGGTCTATCGCTGGGCCGGAGGCAATAATGACGACGCCAAAGCTTCCGCCGAGGAAGCTCTTCGCGTGGTGGAGCTGGGCGCTCTGGCGCTGAAGATGAATGCCTGTCCGCCCATGGCGGCCATTGACACTTATGGCGGGGTGCGCAACGCGGTTGACCGCGCGATGGCCGTTCGAGCCGCCGTGGGTCCTGAAATCGATATTGCCTTCGATTTCCACGGCCGCTGCAATGTGCCCAATGCCCGGCGTCTGGCCCGCGAACTCGAAATCGTGGAGCCGTTGTTTTACGAAGAGCCCGTCCGACCGGATTACAACCGCTGGCTCCCGGAAATCGCCGCCATCACCCACGTGCCCATCGCCACCGGCGAGCGCATGTCCACCGTCGCGGAGTTCTCCGATGTCGTGGCCGCCAAGGGCGCGCATATCCTTCAGCCGGATCTCGTCCATGTCGGTGGCATAAAGCCCGCCGCTGAAATTGCCGCGCTTGCCGCCGCGAATGGACTCGCGGTCGCTCCCCACTGTCCGCTCTCGGCCATTGCCTTCATCGCTTCGCTTCACGTGGTGGCGCAATCTCCCGCCGGATGGATCATGGAGTGGTCGAAAGGCATTCACTACAACAGCCACGGCGCAAGCGGCGACGCGGACCCCTTCCTGCGGTATCTGCCTGAATCCGATTGGCCCCTGTTCGACACCGACGATTCCGCCCACATCGCCGTCCCGGAGAAGCCCGGCCTCGGGATTGAGGTGAACTGGCGGGAGGCGGAAGCGGCGGCGGAGCAGGGAACCGATTGGCGCGATATCGCGATGTTTCTTCCAGACGGCACGCACGCGAACTGGTAAGCCGGTGCCTGAATCCGTGTCTTTCCGGGAACGGATCCGATCCGCGAACGTACTCTCAATAGAACGCTGGTGTTCGGGAGTTCGCGGCGTTGGGAGAGTAGCGGCTTTCCGACCGTCCGCGAGCGACTGGTGCGATGCCGCCGGGGTTGTGTTCTCGAATGTTTTGGATTTGCCCGAATGCCTCGGATTTACTTGAACGTTTCAGATTTGCCGGAGAGTTGGATTCCCGCTACCCTGAAAAGGTAATCACCAGATGACCTCATCGCCTGTCCCTGGGAACGCTCCCGCCCGCGACGGCTTCCCGCCTCTCTGGTACAACTTCGTTACATCGCTCGGACTTGCCGTGGATTCCATTCGCGCGCACAAGCTGAGGAGCTTTCTCACCCTGCTTGGCGTCGTCATCGGCGTCGCTTCCGTGATTCTTGTCGGCGCGGCCATCGATGGGCTGGGCGTGTACGCGGAAGAGAGCACCGCCAAGGCGTTCGGCGGCGAGACGTTTCTGGTGGCTCAGGTGACGAACGCGAGCAGCCGGAAGGAATTCTTCGACAAGCTGAAGAGTCACAAGCGGATTGAGTGGCCGGATCTCATCTATCTCGAAGAGGTCACCGGAGACCGTATTCAGTACTCGCCGTATACAAACCGTGCCGCCGACGTCAAGCGGGGCTCCCAAACCTATGAGGAATGCTCCATTGTCGGTACGTTCGCGAACCTCCCGGAGATCCGGGAGGTGAATGTGGAGCACGGCCGCTTTTTCACCGAGCAGGAGGACCTCGCGCGCCAGCAGGTGGGCGTCATTGGATTTGATATCGCGGACCGCCTCTTTCCTGGAACCAGCCCTCTTGGCAAGACGGTCACGATCCTTGGCCGCGAATTCATCGTGATCGGCGTCCAGGAAAAACTCGGCTCGGCTTTCGGACGCTCACAGGATAACGGGGTTTATATTCCTTACCGCACCCTCACTCGGATTTGGGGACCCGAGCGAAATATCTCCGTGTTCGGAAAGCCGCGTCCGGAGAGCGGTCTCACGCTCGACGACGCGCTCGATGTCGCGCGTGTCGCCCTGCGCGTCCGCTTCAAACAGAAACCAATTGAGCTGGACAAATTCGACACTCTCACTCCCGACGCGATTCGCGGCTTTATCGAAAACATCATGAGTCTCATTGCCGCGGTCATCGTCCCGGTTACGGCGATCTCGCTTCTCGTGGGCGGCATCGTCATCATGAACATCATGCTGGTGAGCGTCACGGAGCGCACGCGCGAGATCGGCATCCGGAAGGCGCTCGGCGCCCGCCGGGGGGACATTCGTCTGCAATTTCTTCTCGAATCCTCTCTCCTTGCCGCGGTGGGCGGGGCGCTCGGCATCATCACGGGCGCGCTGCTCACATTCATTCTCGCGAAGGCCTTCGAGCTGACGATGTCGATCACCGTTTTCTATATTGCCCTCTCCCTTGGCGTTTCAAGCGTGGTGGGCATTGTCTCCGGCCTCTATCCGGCCATGCGGGCCGCGAAGCTTGACCCTGTTGAAGCGCTGAGGGCCGAATAATGGAACTCCAGAACGCCTCTCTCGCCGAAAATTTCCGCATGGCGATCGGAGCCATCCGCCTGCATCGCTTTCGCTCCGGCCTCACGATGCTCGGCATCGTCATCGGGATCACGACCGTTGTCTCGGTGGCTTCCCTGCTTTCCGGCTTGCGACAGGGCATCGTGGACTTCTTCGAGGAACTCGGCCCCGATAGCATCTTCGTTTTCAGGACCAGCGGCGACCCTGGGAGTGGCCGCGGAACGAGTATCGAGGAGCGCCAGCGCCGCCCGCTCCGCGTCGAGTATCTGGAGCCCCTGCTCATCGCCACCGCTTCAAGCGTCGAAACCCTGGGGATGAATCTGTTCATTCCCCCCGTTCAGGGCGGTACACCGATGATCGCGAAAGTTCCGGGCGTCGAGACCGACGATTTCACCATGTCGGGGTCCGATGCGAACGTCCTTCTGGCTTCGGGCCGCATTCTCCGCGAAGGCCGCCTCTTTACCGAGGATGAAGCTCGCCGTGGCGCCAAGGTGGCGGTGATCGGCGCGGTGCTGGCGGATGTGCTGTTCCCGGCCGGGAATGCCGCCGGGCAGCCCGCGATCTTTGGCGGCGCGGAATATCGTGTTATCGGTGTCTTCGAGAAGGCGAAAGGCGGTTTTTTCGGGGAGAACGGCGCGGATAAGCAGGTCATCATCCCCTTTCGAACGGCCCGCCTCCGTTACCCCGGCACGGACGACCGGCTCATGTTCGTCGCCCGCGCGTTTCCAGGCATGCGGGATCAGGCTCACGACGAAATCGAGTGGATGCTCCGGCGTCTCCGCAAGCTGAACGCCGCGGCGAAAAACGATTTCGACATCTCCACCCCGGATTCCATCATCGAGCAGTTCGACAAAATCACCGGGATCATCTGGCTGGTTTCGCTCGCGCTCTCCGGCCTCGGCCTTCTTGTCGGTGGAATCGGCGTCATGAACATCATGCTTGTCAGTGTCACCGAGCGCACCCGTGAGATCGGTATTCGCAAGGCGATCGGAGCCCGCCGCAGCGACGTGGTTCTGCAGTTCCTGATGGAGGCAATGGCTCTTACCGGCCTGGGAGGCGTCCTGGGGCTGGTCTTCTCCGTCACCGTGGTTCTTGTGATTGGGGCGATTTTCCCCAGCCTCAAGGGACCCATTCCGCCGTGGGCGCTCGCGGCCGGTTTCGGCGCTTCGGTGGCCATCGGCCTGTTCTTCGGCGTCTGGCCCGCCGTCAAGGCCGCGCGCCTCGATCCCGTCGAAGCTCTTCGCTACGAGTAACCGGCATCAATCCGCATTCGCCGCTTCCCGTTTGGCCGCTGACCCGTTCTTTGTCTGAATTTCGCTTTTTGCAATAAGATGCGCCCATCCGACAAGCAAGTCTTCCTGGCGGCCGCCGCGAAGTTTCAAGTCTGGATCCTTGTGCGCCGCACCAACCGCGATTCCTTGAAGTACATCGGCCAGCCCGGCTATACCCCAAAGCCTATCGATTGCAAGGCCAAGACCGCCGATGTGGATATCCCTCCCTTCAAGCTTGCAGGCCTGGTGGTAAACCCCGAAATCCATCCCAAGGCTTTCAAGCCGGGCAAGGAGCCTCAGGCTCTCGCCGCCTGGAAGTCAATGGGTTCGCTCGCGGGCAGCCGGTTCAAGACCGACATCAATCCTTCCTCGAAGCATTACGGATGCCTGCTCCTCAACGGCAAGTACATCCACGGTGATTACGACCTCAAGGACATCATCGATATCACCCAGGCCCACCGGAATCTCGCCGCGATGGAAACGCTCGAAGGCATGCCTCACCGCCGTGGAGCCAAATTTTACGCCGTTCAGGAGTTCATCAACCAGCGCATCGGTTCACCCATGATCCAGCACGGCGGCGAAGCGCAATACGCCGGCCACACCGGGGAACCCATCGATGCCTTCGGCCCGAATGGGGAAGACCTCATCCTGCTCAACGAACTCACCGTTCGCTCCTGGTATGCCGAACGTTTCGGCGGACGCCCCACGCTCGGCCACTGATCGCCGCGATCTGGTAGTTTAAGAACTCAAGGCACGCTTACGCACGCTCGATCCATTCGTCGCGCGGAATGAGTTCGCGCCGAGCGTGCGCTCCCGCCGGATCCGCGGAGGAACGAATCGTGAATCGACGCCACTTTCTTGCCGGCTCCGCCCTTGGGGCGCTGCCCGCGGGTGCGCTGGCCCAGAGCGCCGCGCCGCGTAATCTCCTCGGTTCTCTCTGGAGCGCCAGCCAGCTTTCCGAGGCCGCGCGAGGCGACTTCCACCCGTTCCCCACCGCGAACGATCGCACCGGCTGGGGAGCCCTGCCCGCCGACGCACGGGCCGCCCTCATCGCCGCCGGCGAGCGTGAACTCAAGACGCCGTGGCCCATCCTCCCGGCCTCGCTCTCGCTTGATTTTGTCCGCAACGGCAATCGCTCCCGCTATGAAGCCCTCCATTTTGGACGCCGCAATAAACTGGCCGATCTCGCCCTCGCCGAGTGCGCCGAAGGCAGCGGCCGCTTTCTCGATCAGATCGTGAACGGCATCTGGCTCATCGCGGAAGAAACCTTCTGGGGCGTGCCCGCGCACCTTGGCATGCAAAAGTTGGGCACGGGCTTGCCCGACGTCACCGAGCCCGTTGTCGATCTCTTCGCGGCGGAAACCGCCGGCCTGCTCTCCTGGGTTCTCTACCTGCTCGAACCCCAGCTACGGCTGGTTTCACCACTCGTTCCGGGCCGCATCCGCCTTGAAACCAAGCGCCGCATTCTCGACCCTTGCCTCGACCGGAATTTCGCCTGGATGGGTTTCAATACCGCGCCACCCAACAACTGGGATCCTTGGATCTGCTCCAACTGGCTCACCGCCGCGCTCCTCGTCGAAACCCGCGAGGCCAAACGCGCGGCCGCCATCCAGAAGATTGTCCAGCGCCTCGATTTCTTCCTCGACGGCTATGCCGCCGACGGCGGCTGCGATGAAGGGCCGAGCTACTGGGGCCGCGCCGGAGCCTCCCTCTTCGATTGCCTGGAGTTGCTCCACCAGGCAAGCGGCGGCGCGCTCAACGCCTACAACCAGCCGCTCATCCATGCCATCGGTCTCTACATCTGCCGTGCTCACATCGCGGGTGATTGGTATACGAATTTCGGAGATGCCGCCGCGCGCCTCCGGCCCTCGGGCGATCTCATCTACCGTTATGGCCGCCGCGTGAACGATGAGGGGATGGCCCGCCATGGGGCCTATTGCGCCTTCAGCCACGATGAGAAGGCCGTCCCCAGCGCGCACGGTCCTGGCCGGTCGCTGCCCGCGCTCTTCAACCTCGCCGAACTGCGCCGCGCCCCTCGCGCTCAAGCCCTGATGCGCGATTCCTGGTTCCCTGGAATCGGAGCCATGATGGCGCGTGCACGGGATGGTTCAAGCGACGGATTCTATCTTGCCGCGCAGGCCGGCAACAACGGCGTCAGCCACAACCACAACGACGTCGGCAACTTCATCGTCTTCGCGAACGGCGAACCGGTCATCATCGACGCCGGTGTTGGGACCTACACTGCCAAGACCTTCAGCTCCGAGCGCTACGAAATCTGGACGATGCAATCCGCCTACCACAACTGCCCCACTATCGATGGCATCATGCAGCAGCCCGGCGGCCGCTTCACGTCGGCCGGTGTTGCTTGCCACCAGGACGACCGAGTGGCCGAGCTTCGCATGGATATCGCCAGCGCCTATCCGGAAGCCGCGAAACTCGAAAGCTGGCAGCGCGTCCTCCGCCTCGACCGTGCCGCCGGCTACATCGAAATTCGCGATGATTACGCCCTCCGCGCCCCCGCGAAGGAAATTACCCTGACCCTGATGACCCCCTGCCAGGTCAAGATCGAGCCCGGCGCTCTCCAATTGGAAAACCGCGCCCGGATCACCCATGACCCCTCTCTTATCCCGGCCGTGGAAGAACTCAAACTGGACGATCCAAGCCTCCGCAACGTCTGGGGAGACCGCCTCTACCGCATCCTCCTAAAAGCCCAAAACCCCAAACAAAAAGCCTCCTGGCTGCTGCGCATCACATAACAACCACCAGATCCAAGCGGTTACCACTGTTCTTCTGGCCATCTAAAGATTTCTCAAGAGAACATTTTCACTAGGGAAACCAAGGAATGTTGAGGACATATTTCTGGAGTAGCACGCGGTTGCGGGCCGGCCCTGCCGCGCTGGCGCGGGCGCGTGGAGACCTTGCCGGTGCGGAATTGCTCGGAATCCGCACTGGAACATGCTGCCCCCCGGCCTTGGAGTTTCTTGAATATTTCCAGATCTCCCCATGGTGTGTTCTGGCCACGGCCACGGCGGGGAGGGCTATTGATGGATCAACGGGCTATTCCAACATGGAGGCGAAGGCGGAACTCCAGTGTTCGCTCCATTGGCCGCCGTCCCGCCGCAGGAAGAGGGCACGAATTCCGAGGCGCTCGGCCAGTTGCAGGCCGCCGTCCACGCCTTGCACCATCAGGGCGGTGCTCCAGGCATCGGCGGCCATGCAGTCGGGCGCGATGACGCTTACCGAGGAGGGGGCATTCGTCAGCGGACGGGATGTGCGCGGATGCAGAGTATGCCCGTAGCGAATGCCGTCATGTTCGAAGTAACGGTGGTAGTCGCCCGAAGTGGCCATGGAGAATCCGGAGAGGGCCGCGCGCACGACGCCGCGATAGCCTGGGGGCGGCTCCACGGCAACCCACCAGGGCTGGAAATCGGCCTTTACGCCGCGTGCGCGGAACTCGCCGCCTATTTCAAAGAGATAGCTCCGGATTTCGAGTGCATCCAGGCTGGCGCAGATGTGGTCCACGGCGAAGCCCTTGGCGACGGCCGAGAGATTCAGGCTGGCGCCACCGGGCTGCAGGGCGTGCTGGTTGAGTGGATCCAGTTCGATCCGCCGCCAGGCGGCTGCTTCCCCCTCCGGTTCTCCGGAGGCGGGCGGGTGCGTCCGGGGCCCGGCGGGGCCGAACCCCCAGGCGTTCACGGCACCCCCCAGAGTAGGGCTGAAAGCGCCGCCGGATTCCCGCGCCACCTGGAGCGAGAAATGCAGCACTCGGAAGAACTCCGGGGGCAGCGGCAGCCAGACGCCGGCCGGAGCCTCATTGTAGCGGCTGAGACAGGAGTCGCCGCGGTAGTGGCTCATCTGCCCCACCAGCAGGTCGAGATCGCAAGTAATGCGGCGATGGATCCGTTCCACGGAGACAGATGGCGGCGCATAGAACGCCGCCGTCCACGTGGTGCCCATCGTCTCGCCAGTCAGCCGGTGCAGTTCATCCGTGCGCGCCGGATGCGCGAGGGCATCCTCGCGGATATCCGGCGGGACCGCGACGATCACTGCGGCATGACTTCCAGAGTGGCAACATAGTTGGCGCGGCTCTGCGTAGGAGCGGCGCCACGGCCACCGGGGCCACCAGGACCGCCAGAGGCACGCGGGCCACCCGGCGCGCCCGCCGGCCGCGCCGCTCCGCTAGCACCCGGCCCTCCCGGCCCTCCAGGGCCTCGTCCGCCGCCCACCGAAGCATTCAGCCAGTACATGCCCGGTTCGGGGAAAGTGACGCTAAACTTGCCGTCCGGTCCGGTAACAATCTTTTGCTCGTGCAACTGGTCACGGTAGCGGATCCCGCCGGGGATGACCGCTACTTCCAGGCCCGCGGCCGGTTTGCCGTTGTAGACAAACTGGAAGGTAGCGGCTTCCCCGTCCACCAGGTCGTTTGGATGGGTAACCGGTACGAGTTCCAGGCCGACGCCCGTCGTGGCAAGCGCCTTGGTATCGGGCTGGCCCGCGGTGGCGAACACTTCAATGCGGTTGTTCACGCGGGTGACGGTGAGATCCTCCGCGCCTTGTGGCACTTCCGTCTTGAGCGCGGCCTCCTCGCCACGCCATGTCTTTTGGGCTCCATTTTCCTTCCAGGCGGCGAAGGTCATATTGGAGACCGATGCAATCTTGTAGGTGCCCAGCTTGGCGAGATGCACATCGAAAGTGCTGCGGTATTTACCAGTGGATGCGTTTTGCGGCTCCAGCGTCTCGCCACCGGGACCGGTGATGACGATGGAAGCGAGCCGCATCGGCACATGATCGAAGTAAAAAAGCTCGTTGGATACGGCGGCGTCAACGGTGATCCAGCTATCCGCCTTCGAGAGGATCGTCGAAGAGGGCAGCATCCATTGCCGGTGCGCCTGGAGCAGTGCGGGGACGGCAATGGCCACCGCGATCACCGTTGCCAGAATTGTTGTGCGTCGCATGGTTATCTCCTTGGGGAAAACTGAGGGTCTGGGTTAGGGCCGCGTGCTTAGCCGCACGGCTCCGATTTCGTGTTTGCCCTTGGCGCCGGCGTCGGATTTTTGGTTTGGCCAGTCAAAGGGAATCCGCAGCAGTTCGCGCCCGCCCACTTCGCGGGACATCTCCACCACTAGTTGGTATTGCCCGGGGGCCAGGCTGGAGAGCGCCGGACTGGCGCCCTTGAACGTGACTTTATGGACGCCGGGCGGTTTGGTGGCGCCAGAGACGCCGTCCACCGGCATGGTGAGCGTGCGTCCGGAACGCCGCCACCAGGCGCGAAGGTCCTTCAGCCAGGTGGAGCCCTTCTCGCCGGAGGGGGCATTGTCGAGCTGATACCAGACGGCGAGATTAGAGACAAACGAAAGGTCTGGCCGCTCCAGCCAGATGGCCACATAGGGCCGGTGGTATTCAGCCACGCTCATCTGGGGGATCTCCACGGAGACTTCGAGGTCGGCCGCGCTGGCGGCGGGCGTCAGCAGCAAACCGGAAATCACGGCGGCGGACAGGGTATGTTTCATGCGTTCCAGAACCTCTCGTTTACTACATATGAAGAAAGAAGATCAGCAC
>CAZXBZ010000064.1:0-5582 GCA_964639135.1 uncultured Solibacteraceae bacterium
GCATCAGCTTTTTGAGTCTATCGTCCAAACTGAGTTCCTTATCTGTGCCCATGTCATCCTTTTTCAACCGTGCATGGAGGGCAACCGGGGCCGAATTACTTTTCTAACGGCGGGCAGTGCCCGCTTGCCCTCGATTGTAGGTAAACCGCCATCTTCAAACAAGGGGAGCCCTTCATGTGCGGCCGGTTTTCGTTTCACGGCATCGCGCCGGTATTGGGTCTATCGGTATTCTAAAGGTGTGAAGTTAGACTTGAAGCCAGCGGAGCGTTTCGCGGAGGTAGCCGTATGGGAATTGTGAGCGAATTCCGCCGTCATATTGTTCCCACGGTGATCAAACCGTTGCGCGTCGTGTGGAACCAGTCGATTTCGTTTCTCTTCCTGGCCCTGACGGTGATCGGAGCCGTTATGGTGTACAAGGAGTATCATCGCCGCAATGATCTTGACGCCGTTCTGGCCTTGGTGGTCGGGGGGCTCTTCGTGGGGATGATGGCGTTCTACGCCATTTCGTCCCTGGTGAAGGCGCATCGTATTTCACGGTCCTGACCGCTCCCATTCCCCGCCGCGCGGGATCCAAATAGAAACTTCTCATTGCGGGAGCTGACGAGGCAACGCACACGATCTTTGCCCCTCAGCGGATAGATTCACTGCTCCCTCGCGGGGCGGATTCATCATTCCGCGGCTGAGGCCCGGCAAGGCATGTCCGCAAGATACGGCGAAGCAAAACCTTGACGGGTGGCGGCGAAACAGCACATTAAATTTGGCGAGAGATGGGGGCCTGTCAATTCCTGGTGTCATCGTCCCCAATAGGCGGCTTTTCTTTGCGCTGACAGCTTCCCCTTGTGGCCGTATGCCCGCCACTCACACAAGAGGATCATCCAGCCGTTCCAGGTACGTCCAAAGGACCGGGCTGCCGCGTTCAACCCCGCCATATTTCCGACAGGGCGGCTTCGATCGGGTAGGCGCTGTACTGCCGGGATGCCCTCACCCGTTCAAGCTCTCTCCGTGTTTCAATACGGCTCGCAATCAAGAGCGTCCTCAGTTGCTCGAAGAATGCCACATGATGGGATTCCAGCTCCCGCAACCTGCCCGATGCCGAAGCGTCTTCGGCCAAGGACTGCAGCATGGCGCCGTAGGCGGGCATCAGACGCGAGACCGCGGAAATGTCCCCGCCACAAACACCCTGTAGGATCCGGTTTCGCAGTTCCTCCAGCTTCGCCGGGCTGATATTGTCCGCGGGGAGCAAGCCGCATGCGTCTTCGGCGGATATTCTGTTTGTGGAAGCCATATCCGTGCGATCCGCGCCGTTCGTCATGCCGCGTTCCTCCGCTTGCCATGCACGCACCGCATCGCGGTATCGTCCTCGCTTGCTCCGTTGCCGCCTCTGTTTGCCCCGTTGTCTCCTCCGCCGGGCCTGCTGCCTGGAGTGCTCTCCGCCATCGGATGGGCGGCATCACTTCGAATACATCTGTTGAGCCATTCGCATCGATTCAAACATGTTATTGAAGTAGAGGGCTTGCTGCTGCAGGGCGGCAATCGCCGAATCGAGCGCTGCGAAGCGCTCACGAAGATTCGTTTCCATCAGATCCAGCCTCTCTTGCATCTGCTGCACCTGAAGAGCCTCCGTCTTCGAGCGTTCCGTGTACGATGTCTTCTCGAGGGCCAGAATCCCGGATTCTGGCGTCGTCGCGACGCCAATGGCTGTTAATGCGGTATTGACAAATCCACTGGTCTTTTCAGTACCGAGAAAAGCGAGAAGCTGATCCAGTTTCTCGTCGCTCAATCCCGCAAGCGCGGATGCATTGAAAGAGAGCACGCCCTTGTCGTCAAAACTTAATCCGATATCCGTAAAGCTCTGAAATGCGCCCGTCTGAGATGCATAGCCAGTCAGGTCTCGTAAGATCTTTGAGAGCGTTGCGATGACGCTCTGCCCCTGCAGCACGCCAGGAGTTTTTCCACGGTGTTCATCCAGTTTTCCGGCGGCGGCATTGTAGGCGGCGACCACGCTTCGAAGCCGGTCACTGAGCTGCGAAGCAGTTCGCTTCACCACTACATCGATCGGCCCGCTCTCGGCTGTGGTCGTGTTGAATGTGAGGGAGATCCCCGGCGCCAAAGTCACTGTACGGCTTTCGCCGTTCACGGGAACTCCATTGACGCTGTAGCGTACGTTACTTCCTGTGTTTAGGGTAGTGCCGGCCAGATCCGCACCAGACGCATCACCGTCCTTCAGCATGATGCTTTGAGCGCCAAGCTTATTGCCTTGGATCGTCAACTTGTAGCTCGGTGTGCTCGTCGCCGAGACATTGATGATGGCGGCTCTTACCCCGGTCGCGGAGGCGTTGATCGCTTCCTGCAGCGCACCGAGCGTATTCTCACTGAGTGTAAGCTTCGTCTCCACGCCATCGACGATCAGAGTTTTCGTGAGTTCGTTTCCAAGTCCCTCGGATTTTGGATCCGTGACCTCGGACTGCGTGACGTAGCTGGTGTAACTGCCGAGGTCTTCCACGGTGAGCGTGAAGTTCCCCGGTGCCGCGTGTTCACCCAGTTGTGCACTTGCGATTCCTGGTGAAGAGAATGCAGCAGTCAGTGTCGTCGAGCCTACACTCGTCGAGAGATCCGCGAGTGCAAGGCGCAGGCTTTCAAACTTTGACTGGATGTCCGTGATCGCGGCTGAGCGGTCTCCCGTTTGGGCACGCTGCTGTTCCAGTTGCAACATGGGCAGCTTTGCGATGGAGATAGTCCTCTCGATTACTTGCGAAAAGTCCTTGGAGTACCCACTATTGCCGAGAAATAGACTGTTGGTGCTCATTCTGTTGTCCCCTGTCGGCGTTCGCCCCGCATTGTGCTGGCAAAAGGCGTGCCACCCGGCCTTCCCGGTAGATCGTCGAAAGTACCGCAAATCTTTAGCGGCAGCCTCGTGTTGTCTGAAATTGCGGCACGGCGGGTGCTGTTTCCGTGCTGCCGGAAAAACACCCGCCGAGAATGTTGAGTGGAATTGCCGAAAGGCAGCCTTGAGCGCCGGCCGTTTTCACGCATTGTTGCGGGTGCCGCTCACTCAGGCGGCGATCGGAGCCTGCGCTGCCGAGCTAGATGCCCCCTGCGGCTAGCCCCTCAACAACGCCAGTAGGGCCTGCGGAGCAGAATTTGCTTGCGCAAGAGCCGCAAGCGATGCCTGCTGCGTCACTTGCCCTTTCGTGAGGTTTGACGCTTCCTCGGCGACATCCGCATCGCGGATGCGCGATTGCGCGGCCGAGAAGCTGGTAATCTGCGATTGTGCCAGTTCGATGGAGTACCCCAGCTTGTTCTGCGCGGTACCCACTTTGCCCTGCACACGCCCAAGCGCCGTGATCGCTGCGCCGATTAACGAAATCGCAGCGAGCGCATTGCCGGTGGCACTGGCTGAAGCATCGGCGGTTTTGACGGTTAGCGCGCCCGCAGTATCGCCAAAGCCGTCGGCGGTGGCTGCCTCGGTGATTGTGATGCTGAATTCGCTGCTGCTCTGGACGCTGATGCCGGTCCCCCCGTTGTAGCTCACAGCCTCAATGCCGAGGGAGCTTACCGCGTCGTTCAGCGCCTGGATAACATCCGCCGCATCCGCACTTGCGTCAATTGTGACGTTAACAGAACCCCGTGCATTCTGGACGGTGATGGTCTGTGCGTCGGTAGTTACATCGTAAGTGTCCATCTCGAAGCGATAATTCGCGGAGTTTGTCACCTCCGCGGTCGCGGTGGCAAACGCGGTGCCAGCACTGGCTGCTCCCACGAGGGCGCTGAAGGCGCGGCTACTCGAGAGCTGCACGACTCCGTCCGTGCCCTTGCTGGCTGTGATTCCGAACGGGCTCAACTGGTCGTTCAATTGCGTCAGCACCTGTTCGGCACTAATGCCGTTCGTGCCGCCGTCGACCGTAACGGTTTTAGTGACATTTGTCCCGAGATTGGCGTCATAGAGTTGGAATGTAAGGTCCTGCTTTCCGCCGGTGAGCATCGTGCCTGCCGCATCCATGTCGACTGAGCCGATCGAAACGCCGCCGTTGGCCACTTGCGTACTGCCGATTCCCAGCGAGGTCGAATCCACGCGGTTGCCGGACCCGCTGAGGTCGATGGCGACCTTCGCGTTCGCCTGGGAGCTTCCGCCGCCGACGTAGACTGAGATATTCGAATTGTTTGTGCCGCCCGAAACCAGGCCGATGTTCGAGGCTTGGCGGTCGATTTCTCCCAGCAGCTCGTGGTACTCATTGTTGAGCGTCGTGCGGTCGCCGGTGAAGGTGCCCGATGCCGACTGTGTCGCCAGGGTCTTCAGCCGGTCGAGAATTTTCGAGATGTTGTTCAAGCCGCCATCCACGATCTGCAGCGTGCTGAGACCGTCGTTCGCGTTGCGTACGCCCTGGGTAAGCTCCGTGATATCGCTGCGGAAGCGGTTTGCCACGGCGAGGCCCGCGGCGTCATCCGCGGAGCTGTTGATCCGCAAGCCCGACGTCAGACGGTTAATCGTGCGGCTTTGGAATTCGTTGTTGATGCGCAGATTTTCTCGCGCGATCAGTGAGGAAACGTTGGTTACGATCGATGTGGACATGGTGATTCCATCCTGTTGTAGATTTTTCCGGCTTCCTGCCGGAATCCCTGTTCGCGCCCGGGAGAGGCCTTGTTCTCTAAAGCCCATATCGGCGTCGTGTTTGGTTGCTTGAAAAAACGAAGCCCTCGCTCTCGGTTTCCAGTACTTGGGCCAATACCTGAAAATCCGGGAATCCTTCCTCGCCCCTAAGGCAAACAAGTCCAGCCGCCGATCAGCGGCTTCACGCCGCGCTACGGTGCATTGAGCCGCGCGCCTGGGAACCGCCGCGCTCGGAGCTGCGCTCCAGGAACTACCGTTCGAGGAACTACCACCTGACATGCGACATGCTTCCCCGCCGCCGCTGCGACCAGCGATGCTTCCGCATCCGCCCGGGTCCTCCAGACCGCCGAAGCTGGCGATCGGGCCATCGGGGAAGGCCGGTACGAATACGCTCTCGATGCGTTTCTCTCCGCGGCGGAGATGGCGCCCGGCGTGGCCGCCTGCGAGGCGGAAGCCGTGAACCACAAGGAAAATTTCTGGCAAGGCTTCCTGGGGCTTGGCCTGGCGCTGGCTCAACAGAAGCGCTACCCGGAGGCGTGGATCTGCCTCGAGCGTGCTCGGGCGATTGCCGGAGACAGGATCGACATTCTCGTCGACCTCTCTGGGCATACGGGCGGGAACAGGTTAGGGATTTTCGCGCGCAAGCCGGCCCCCGTCCAATGCAGCTATCTCGGATATCCGAATACAACAGGCCTGCCCGCCATCGATTACCGCATCGTCGATGCGGTGACGGATCCGGCTGGAGAGGCCGAGGCGCCAGCCGTCGAGCGGCTGGCGCGTCTTCCGGGCGGGGCCCTGTGCTTCAGCCCTCCCGGTAATCAGCTTGAAACAGTGCTTGGCAAGGAGGGCCGCCCCGAACCGGGGCACGCCTTTTCCGTGGACATCGACCTCCGTCCGCCGGAGCATCGTCACGGCTGCCTCACTCTCGGCACCTTTAACAACGGCAAGAAGATCGACATCGAAAGCGCTCTCG
>CAZXBZ010000064.1:5682-7726 GCA_964639135.1 uncultured Solibacteraceae bacterium
GCGCTCTCGGACGGCGCGAATGGATCGCCAGCACCGCCGATGAGTTCACCGGCATTTGCGTCCGGCTGGCCCAGGACCCGGATTTGCGCCAGACTCTTCGACGCTTCCTCCGGCGGGAAATGCTTTCCAGCCGTTTGATGGACGAAGAGGCTTTCGTCGCAACGCTCGAGGAATTCTTCCGCTCCGCGTGGAGCACTTATTGTTCCAGTACGCCGCGCCTTGCCGTTTAGCCGCGGCGGAGACGGCGCGCGCCGACACGGAAGCCGCGGCTTCCGGATTCACCAAGACGTGCAATTTACCGAGACGTGAAACGAAGTAGTGGAAAGGGTTGGAATATATGTCCAGGATTTCAGGTAAGGCCGCCGAGATTTCAGGGAGCGGCCTGGCTTCCGAAGGAGCGGAACTGGCTACGCGAATCGCCCGGTTGCTCTATTGGTATCACCGCATCGAATTGCCGCACGGCATCGTGACGCCCGGCTGGGCGCCTCTCCGCATTGACGCCTATCGCGTCCCGGAGCGGCTCGACGGCAAACGCGTGCTTGATATCGGCGCCTGGGATGGATTCTGGACGTTTGAAGCCCTGAAGCGCGGCGCGCGTCAGGTGGTTGCTATAGACGACTTCTCGGATTTCCTGGGCTCGCTCAAGCAACAGGATCGCAGGGCCTGGGAAAACTTCGATCTTTGCCGCGAGGCTCTCGGCTACTCCGCCGGCCAATGCCAGCGTCATGAAATGAGCATCTACGACTTGAAGCCCGAAACCTTCGGGAAATTCGATTATGTATTCGCCTTCGGCCTGCTCTACCACCTGCGGTATCCCCTGCTCGCTCTCGACCGGATCAGTGCCGTCTGCGAGGATCGCCTCTATGTGGGATCCGCGATTCTCGACGATTTCAGCCCTTACCGCGGAGGGATTCGTCAGGGATATTCGGGAGGCCAGATGCTGATGGAGTTCTATCCGGAAGATCAGTATGGCGGCAACGCCACCAACTGGTGGGTTCCCACGCTGCATTGTCTGGCGCACATGGTGCGTTCCGCTGGATTTGAGCGCGCCGACGGCTGGAAGCTGACCGGAAACCCCGCGCGCCTCGCCGAATGCCGGGGCTTTGCGTGCGGTTACAAACAGCTTCCGGAGAGAGCGGAGGAGGCACGGCCCGTGTGATCCCCGGACGATGCGCTCCGTTCGATACCGTCACCCCTTTAATGCCACCATGCGTGATAGAACTCATCGCGGCACACCAGTTCCACCGGCGTTCCGAATAGGGTGCGTAATGCGTCCGGCGTCAGTAAATCCCGCTTCGGGCCGTCGGCGATCACTTTGCCCGCCCGCATGAGAATCACTCGCTGAATTTCGGGAATGATGTCGGCAAGGTGGTGCGTCACCAGCACAAGAGTCACGCCCCTTCGCGTCAGGCTGCGCAAGACGTCCACCAATTCGCGCTGCGCGGCCAGGTCCAGGCTGGTGCCCGGCTCATCGAACATCAGCGCCCGCGGTTCGTGCACCAGCGCTCGCGCAATCAGAATGCGCCTGGCCTCGCCGGAGGAAAGCTCATCGAGCCAGCGGTCCCTCAAATGGCTGATGCCGAATTCCTCCATCAGGGCTTCCGCCTTGGCGTTCATCTCTTTTGTCGGCGTTCCGGACATCATCAGCCCGATGCTTCCGTAATAGCCGCTCAGCACCGTTTCGAGCCCCCGGATTGGCCGGTTGCAGATATTCGCCAGGTCGTGGGAAACCACGCCGAGCTGGTGCCGCAGATCGAATAGATTCCAGCGGTCTCGCCCCAAAATCCTCGCGGACATTCCCTCCCGCTGCAGAGGGTAGAGATCCCGCGTGATCGTCTTCACCAGCGTTGATTTTCCGCAGCCGTTCGGTCCCAGAATCGCCACATGCTCGCCCGCCTCAATCCGAAGGGTCAGCCTGTCAAGGATAACCCGGTCCCCTCGCACGACGCTGACGTTTCTGAAATCCACTAATGCGTTCCCGTTGTCCACACATCAAGGGTCGCAAACTCAAGCAAGACCGTGCATGGATGCTACTCCGCCGGGG
>CAZXBZ010000064.1:7736-12452 GCA_964639135.1 uncultured Solibacteraceae bacterium
GCTCGATGTCCTGGCCACCGCGATCCGCCGAGAGGACATTCCGATCCCTCCGCTCTCGCTCCGCTAACCCGATATACTTCCTCCATGCGATGCTTGATGATCCTTCTCGCCCTGCTCGCCGCCTGCCTGATCTCGGCCGGTCAAGACGTGGTGATCCCCCTCTATGACGGGCTTCCTCCGGGCAGCGAGTCCTGGGATTGGCCCGAGACAACGCCACCGTCAACCGATGGCATCGCTCGCGTCGCCAATGTGACAAAGCCCACCCTCACGGTCTACTCGCCCCCGCCCGGAGAACGGAATGGGATGGCCGTGGTGGTAGCCCCTGGCGGGGGCTTTAGCCATCTCGCGATTCAGCATGAAGGCAGCGATGTCGCCGAATGGCTCCGCGCTCGCGGCGTCACCGTGTTCGTCCTGAAATACCGGCTCATGCGTACCAGCGACGCACAGCCTCAAAGCCGCGAGGAAATGAGCCGGCGTCGCCGGGAAATCATCCCCCTGGCGGTCGCCGACGGTCTTCAGGCCGTGCGCGTGGCGCGGCGGAATGCGGCCCGTTTTGGCGTCGATGCCAAACGCATCGGCATTCTTGGCTTCTCGGCCGGCGGCTGGGTAACGGTGGGCACGGCTCTGGAAGGGCGCGACGACAGCCGCCCTGATTTCGCCGCGCCGGTTTACGCGGCGATGCCCGAAAATCTCACGCCGCCGCCGGATCCCATGCCGCTCTTTCTCGCGCACGCCGGCGACGACAAAACCGTCGACCCGCTAAAAACTTCCATCCGGCTCTACGAGGCGTGGACGAAGGCGGGCGCTTCCGCGGAGATGCATATCTACGCGCAGGGCGGACACGGTTTTGGGATGCGCAGGAAGAACATTCCCGCGGATTCCTGGATCGAACGTTTTTGGGAATGGGCCGAAGCCCGGCAGTGGACCGCCAGGCGCTGAGCGCGCCCCGCGTTCGAGCCCCGGTAATCAAGCACCCAGTGTTCAAAGTGCCCTGTCAAGCGACAATGCCAGGTCCATGCCATCAGGTCAGCCCCGTGCGGGTGAGCGCAAGGCTTCATCCGCCATCCGGCGAATCGGGCGCAACGGATGGCCGGTGGGCGTCCGTTCTTCCAATAACACGTAGCTGAACAGGCCCTGCTGCTCCCGGTCTTCTCCACGCATACCAGCGGCGTCCGGCTTTCCGCTGAGACTGCCCCGATAAGGAGCCTTTCAGCGGCCTGCTAAGGCTGATTGGGGTGGAATTTGGCCCATGCTGTTCCTTTATGCCGGGGCGGGAAGACGCTGGGTGCGAGAATCTCGGCCAGAATTTCCAGGGAATCCACCAGCCGGGGGCCTGGCCGGGTGAAGTAGCTGGAGCCGTCGGCGACAAAAAACTGTTTGCGGCGAACGGCTTTTAAGCCGCCCCACTCGGGGCGCTGAGCCAGGCTCCGCACCTCCTCGGTTCCGCGTGGAAGGCGCAAACCGCAGGGCATGGCGATGATGACATCGGGATCCATCTCGAGCAGAGCCGGCCAGACGATCCAGTGGTCACGAACCGTCTCTCCGTCGCCGGCGGGCATGCCGCCCGCCAAACGGACCAGTTCAGGCATCCAGTTTCCGGCCAGCATGAAGGGGTGCAGCCATTCAAGGCACGCCACAACCGGCGCGGAGGTGGATTTTTGGGCGAGGCGGGTGATTTGCTCGATGCGCTCGTTCAGGCTGGCCGCGAGCGCCTCTCCCTTGGCGGATTCCCCGAGGAAGGCGCCCACTTCGCGCATCTCTTCGATCACGCCGCCAAGCGATCGCGCTTCCAAATGGAGTAGCGCCGGTTTGCTGGGCAGTTCCCGGTGAAGAATGTCCTCGATGGCTCGTTCAGGCACGCCCTGGGATTTGGAAGTGGTGGCGGTAAGAATGTGAGTGGGGCCGAGCCCCCGCAGCAAATCCCAATCGACGTCGAAGATGCAGAGCGCGCGATACTCCGGGGCGGAGGCGCGCCATTGGATACCCGGCGTGGATTCCGTTACCGGAATCTCGCTCGCGGTACAAGCGGGGAGCCGGCGGATTTCGGGAGGGAAATCGCAGACATGGGAGCGCGCCACGAGAGAGCCGGCCAAGCCCAGAGCGGCGACGATTTCCGTCGCTCCTGGGAGCAGGGAAACGATTCTCAACTCCATCGCACCCCTCCTTCATTCCGGCGCGTTTCCTGGCTGTCGCCCGGTGGAGGCAGGCCCCTCGCGGATTCGAGAAGATTCAGGAATCGCCTTTCGGGTAACAGCCGAGAACCCTCATCATACTCGCAAGTTCCTCGAGGTGCCTCAGGGCGTTGGCCATGGCCGCATCCTCGATGTGGCCCAGAACATCGAGATAAAACAGGTAATCGAAAGGCTTTCCCCGCAACGGCCGCGACGAAATTTTCGTGAGGCTGAGATCGCGGAGCGCGAAAGCCGCCATCGAGCGGAACAGACTGCCCGCCTCATTGGGAACGCTGAATACGATGGAGGTCTTCCAGACGGTTTGCTTGCCCGCCGCGGCGCGCGGAGGCACTTTCGCATCGCCCCGGGCCAGCAGGAAAAAGCGCGTGAAGTTGCCCTGGTCATCTTCGATGCCGCGCTTGAGGATGGCGGCCCCATAGATTTCCGCCGCGCCGGCGGAGGCAATCGCGGCGGCGCCTTCCGGACGGTCCCGCATCACCATGCGCGCGCTGCCAGCCGTATCGTAGTAAATCTCCTTGCTGATCTTCGGGTGCTTCCGGAAGAACTCCAGGCACTGGTTCAGCGCGACCGGATGGGAGTAGACATGCGTGATTTTCCGAAACGGCACACCGGGGGGCGCCAGCAGATTGTGGCAGATGCGGATGGTGGTTTCGCCATGGATCCGGCACTCATAGCGGAGCAGGTTGTCGTAGTTTTCGTACACGGAGCCGTGAAGGGTATTCTCCATGGGGATCACGGCGTAATCGAGATCGCCGGACGCGAGTGCGTCGAAAACGTCGGTGAACCGCTGGAACGGCACGGCCTCCGCCGACGCGCCCAGCAGCTTGATGGCGGCCTCCTGGCTGAATGCGCCAAACTCTCCTTGAAAACCGGCCCGCACCGCGGACCCTTTCTTCTTGCGCGCCATTTTGTACCGCTTCCTTGCCGTTGCTGATTTTCCGCCGGCACGCCCCGTGGAGGACGCTCCCGCCATGCCCTTCCATTATTCAACATTCAGAGAAAATTGTCCGTTTAACGGGACTCTGGGGAAGACGGCTCGGTGCCGGGCGTTTGGGGGTCCCAGCGGCGCGCGCCGGGCGAGGGGCAGCCGACGAGATCGAGTACGCGATCCACGCTGTGGTCCACCAGATCGGTAATATCTTTCGGCTGGTGGTAGAACGACGGGATGGGGGGCGCGATGACGGCTCCCATTTCCGTGAGGGCCACCATGGCGCGCAGATGGCCGAGGTGGAAAGGAGATTCGCGGACCATCAGCACCAGGCGGCGTCGCTCCTTGAGAGTTACGTCGGCGGCTCGCACGATCAGGTTGCTCGATATCCCGGCGGCGATGGCCGACATCGTGTGGATGGAGCACGGCGCGACAATCATCGCATCGACCGGGAAGCTGCCGCTCGCCAGGCGGCAGCCGATGTCCTCGAACGGGTAGTGGAAATGAGCGAGCGCTCTCACGCCGGAGGCAAGCCGGCCGGTTTCAATGTGTAGTGTGCGTTCCGCGGAACGGCTCAGGACGAGGTGCGTTTCCACGTTCGCCATCCGCTGAAGTTTGTCGAGCAAGCGTAAACCATAGATGGAACCACTGGCGCCGGTAATTGCCACAATGAGTCTCATGAAACAAGTTTTCAACTTTCTTGTTCTGATTTCAGAACAGTTCCGGTATTCTAAAGAGGTCTATCGCTAGATATCGTTATACAAGCTAACGATTTCGTTTGGAGCAAAAGACGGCTCAACTGATGAAAATACTGAGTTTTGCCGATGGAAAGCCCTGGATTAGCGCTAAAAAGGATCCGAGAAAAACTAAACCTACGGTACCGTGACGTGGAAAACGCGAGCCACGAAATCGCGCGGCGACGCGGGAGTGATGAGTACGTCATCGCTCTGAGCCGGCTCGCGGATATCGAAAATAAGGGCACTCTTCCCACACTGTACCGGCTCTACAGCTTGTGCGCGATCTACCGTCTGAACCCTCTCGATGTCCTTCGGCGCTACGGGCTGCCGCTCGATCATCTGGAAGAGGATAGCCTCCTAAGCCCGTCGCGCTCGACCAACCTGCTCCCGCCGGATGTAGCGCCGGTGGTATTGGCGGGCGGTGACGCGGGGGACGGCGTGGAACGTCTGGACGCAAGCGAGACACGAATGCTTTCCCGCGAAGCGAGGAGCGAGGGATGGCTGGTACACGCGCTGCTGGGGCCTCCGCGGCCGCGTTCGATCCGGGTGGGCATCATCGGCGAGCGGGACGACGCGATGTCGCCCCTGCTGCCGCCGCGCTCGCTGGTGCTGATCGACGATTCGCGCAAGAAAATCGCGCGTTCGGGCTGGCGTAATGAAGCCGAGCGTCCGATCTACTTTCTCGAGACGAGAAACGGGTTTATTTGCCGGTGGTGCAGCGTGCGGGATGGCGAGATCCTCGCGTCTCCGCATCCTTCGTCCACGGCGATCCCGCAATGTTTCCTGCATCCATCCGAGGTTGAAGTGGTGGGGGAAGTGGCCGCGGTCGCTATGCCGCGCCTTCCGGTCCGTCAATTTC
>CAZXBZ010000065.1:0-12376 GCA_964639135.1 uncultured Solibacteraceae bacterium
CCCGGGATTCACTGCGCAAGACTCGTTTGGGGGCGGGCCCGTTATCCCGGAACCATGCGACAAGCGAGCCATCCGTCTTGCGAACGATGGAAGGCTGCACCGCGCCGCGGCCAATCATGGGTTCGCTCCCGCTCCAGGTCTTGCCCGCATCGTCGGAATACGCGGCAAGGGAAAAACTGTAGCCGTCGGAGTAAAGCGGCAGGATGTAGCGGCCGGAAGGCAGTGCGATGGGATGCGTGCGGGGCATCCAGCCCATGCGGCGGTAATACTTGTCGCCCGCGCGAGCGATAATCCGCCGAAGATAGTCGCGCGCCCGGTCCTCGGTGGCCGAAGCCAGCATGGGCTCCGCGGCCGCGCGCACCCGCGCCTCGAAATTGCGCGGTTCGAAAAGGACGACTCCACCGTCCCGCCAGCTTGGCGGCTTGCCCGCGGCGGGATATTCCGCGAAAATCCGGTATTGAAGAATGGCGGTGTGCCATTCGTTCGCGACGATCGTGGGCCAGAACAGCCACAGCCGCTTTTCCGGATCGAGCCAGGCGATCGGGTTGCAATCGGGGAAATTCGCTACATCGGCGACCGTGAAACGCGGGCCCCAGCGGCGGGTCTCGCGGTTCCAACGGGCGCCCTCGATTTTTACGTCATCGGCCGTGCGTTCCCCCGAGCCGTTATACCAGACGGCGAACAGGTCTCCGCCCGGCAATTCCACGACGGAGGACGAGTGGTTATGCCAGCGTTCCAGCGGAAAGATGAACTCCGCGTCAAAGCGCGGCGCGGCCCAGCCGCAAGAGAGCAAGACCAGCAACACCGGCACGGCGCGAAAGAGTGACATAACGGCCACAATTCTACCAGGACGCCAGCCCCGCTTCGGCGCGGCGGAAAACGCCACCGTCAACGTCCGGCGCGATAATGGAGGGTACGCCGCGAAACCCATCCGGTCGAAGCAATGGATCGCGGGATGAGCGCCGCATTACCGGGCACGGTACGCACCATGGATTTCGTCGAGCAGGTAAAAGCCCAGATCGACATCGTACAGGTTGTCGGTGACTACGTGCGTCTGAAGCGCCAGGGCGCGGGCGAACGGTATGTGGGGCTGTGCCCGTTTCACTCGGAGAAGACTCCTTCGTTTTCCGTTCATGCCGGGCACGGCTTCTACAAATGCTTCGGCTGCGGAGCGGGCGGCGACGCCATCAAATTCGTGATGGAGATCGAGGGCCTCACCTTCTTCGAAGCCATCAAGGCGCTGGCCGGTAGAAATGGAATCCCGCTGCCGCGCTCCGACAGTTTTTCGGACGAGGATGCAAAGAAGCGATCGGCGCTTTACAAGCTTCACGAAATCGCGCAGGAAATCTTTGCCCGCAATCTGTGGTCGGGCGCGGGAGAGGGCGCGCGGGAATACCTGGAGCGCCGCGGCATTTCGAAGGAGCTCGCCCAGGAATTCGGCCTCGGCTACGCGAGCGCGAACGGGCAAGACTTAGTGCGCGTATTCGAGAGACAACGCGTGGATTCCGAAATGCTCGAAGCTTCTGGACTCGTGAAACCCCGAGCGTCCGGAGCGGGCTTCTATGACACGTTTCGCGGACGCCTGACCTTCCCGATCCACAACGAGAGCGGCAAGCTGGTGGCCTTCGGCGCGCGTATCCTGAATCCCGAGGAGCAGCCGAAGTATCTGAATTCCCCCGAGACCGTGATCTACAGGAAGCGCACGGTGCTCTACAACTTCCATCGGGCGCGAGAGAGCATGCGAAAGCTGAACCGGGCCGTGCTGGTGGAAGGCTATATGGACGTGATCGGGGCGTGGGCCGCGGGAGTGCATGAAGCCGTGGCCTCGTGCGGGACCTCGCTCGCCTCCGAACAGGTGCGCTCGATCAAACGGCATACCGATGTCGTCGTGGTGAATTTCGACCCCGACGGGGCGGGCGAGAACGCCACCGAGAAATCCATCCAGGTGATGCTGGACGAATCTTTCGACGTGCGCGTGCTCGATCTCGACGGCGGCCTGGATCCGGACGAATACGTGCAAGAGTACGGCGCGGAGGCCTACCGGGACGCCGTGGGAAGATCCCGTGGCTACTTTTTATGGCTGGCGGACCGGGCGCGAAAGAAATTCGATTTACAGACCGCGCCCGGCCGCGTAAAGGCTCTCGAATTTCTGTTGGCCGCGGTACAGAAAGTTCCGGACCGGTTGCGCCGCGCCGCGCTGGCCGATGAAGTGGCTTCGTATCTCAACCTTGAGCGCGGCATGGTGCTCGACGAGTTCAAGGCGCTGGCGACAAAGCGCGTGAATACGCCGCTAACCGCGGCTCCAAGCGCCGCCGGCCACCTGGAACGCCTGCTGATCGGCTGCCTGATAAACCGGCCGGAGGGAGCGGCCGAGGTGCTCGATCTCCTCGACAGACTCGACGGCTGGAAGCGCTTTCCGGCGGCGCCGATCTTCGATGCCATGCTCAGAGTCCACCGGAGCGGCGAGGCGTTGAACTTCAGCCGCATCGAGGCAAGGCTCGATGAAGACGCAAAAAGCATGCTGGCGAGCGTGCTGCTGGACGAAGAGATCTATAAGGAATCTCAGAATCGCGACCAGGCGATCGCGTGTCTTGAAAAGCTGGATTTGATCCAATTCACCGAATTTCGACGCGAATTGAAGAGGCGTATCCGTGAGGCGGAACTCGCGGGAGATCTCGAAGGCGCGCTGAAACTGACCGACCAACTGGCGCAGCTCGACACGAATCCGGCTGGATAATACCGGAGGCTGGCGCCTTGAGGCGTTCTTTGATGTGAATCTTGCGGGACGGGCGAACATTGCACTCCGTACCGTTGTTGTACAATGACGCCAACTGGGGGCTTCACCCAGACAGAGGCTGGTCCATCAGTGTCGATCGAGCACAATATCGGGCGAATACGGGATGAAGACGGAATCTCCAGCGATTCCGGCTACGATCTCTATAGCGCCGTAAACCATCTGGTCTCGGGAGAGCCCGGCAACCAGCCCGAACTCGACGAGATCCTCGCCGATCTTGAATCTTCCGACGCCGACATCGAAGCGGACAGCCGCCCGGGCGGGGCGCGCAGCGGCGCCGAACGGGAAGAAGCAAGCGACCTCGACATCAACTCCGAGGGGCCGGACAAGACCAACGACCCGGTGCGGATGTATCTGCGAGAGATGGGCACCGTGGCCCTGCTGACGCGCGACGGCGAAATCGAACTGGCCCGGCGGATGGAACACGGGGAACGGATCATCGCAAAGGCGCTCTCACGATCTCCGCTCGCCATACGCTGCCTGGACCAGATTCTGAACGGGGTGACGCGCAACCGCGAAGCCATTTACGACGTGCTGGCGCTGCCCGAGGAAGTGCCGGACGAGCAGGCGACCGAGCGGATTATCCTCGATTTCGAAAGATCGGTGAAAACCATCACTCAGTTTCACCAGGAGATTGCCGCGCGTGAAAGGCAAAACGCTTCCAGAAGCCGGAAGCGCGGCGGCGAAGCATCACAAAGCATCGGCCGGATGACGGTGCGGATGTCGCGGGCATTTCGCGAACTGCCGTTCTCCTCGAACGTCTATCGAACGCTGGCCACCGAGGTGCAATCGGCGCTCGAGGTGATGATTCCGGCGGAGCGCGAGGCCTCGCGGCTGCAAATGGTTCTGACCAGCGGCCGGATTACCGACCGCGGCTTGGAACGCGAGTTGCGCAAGCAATTGAAGGAGACGCAGGAACACCTAGCCGCCTTGGAGACAAGATACGGCACGAACCTGGCGAACCTTACGCGCACCATTCGCCTGATCGAGCGCGGCCAGGCGGAAGCGGAAATCGCCAAGAAACAATTGATCGAGGCAAATCTGCGCCTGGTGGTCTCCATCGCAAAGCGCTACACCAATCGCGGCCTGCAATTTCTCGACCTGATTCAGGAAGGCAACATCGGCCTGATGAAGGCGGTGGAGAAGTTCAACTACAAACGCGGATACAAGTTCTCGACCTACGCCACCTGGTGGGTGCGCCAGGCGATCACGCGCGCCATCGCGGACCAGGCCCGCACCATCCGCATTCCCGTGCACATGATCGAGACGATCAACAAACTCGTGCGCACGCAGCGCACCATGCAGCAGGCGCTTGGCCGCGACCCGACCACCGAGGAACTGGCCAGGGAGATGGAACTCCCGGTGAACAAAGTCCGGAAGATCATGCGCGTGGCGCAGGAGCCCATCTCGCTCGAAACCCCCGTCGGCGAGGAAGAGGAATCGCACCTGGGCGACTTCATCATCGACCGGCGCATGGCCAGCCCGTCCGATTCGGTAATCAACCTGAACCTGAGGGAACAGACCGCCGAGGTCTTGAAAAGCCTCAGCCCGCGCGAAGAGAAAATCATCAAGATGCGCTTCGGCCTGCAGGATGGAAGCGAACACACGCTCGAGGAGGTAGGCCAGCACTTCGCGGTGACGCGGGAACGCATCCGCCAGATCGAAGCCAAGGCGCTCCGCAAGCTAAGACACCCCAGCCGGAGCTACCGGCTGCGCACCTTCCTGCAAAACGGCCCGCCCATCGAATAACTCCCCGCGGCCTCATTCTGCTTTCACGGCACGCGACTGTCTGTTCCACTTCCCCCCGCGAGCCGGCCGGCACGCCAGCAGTCATTTCGGGGTGTAAATCCGCTCAATTTCCTCATGGATGGATTCCGGCGCGAGGGAACGCCACTCTTCTCCGGCCGCGAGCCTCCGGCGGACCTCGGTGGACGATAGCGCCTGCAATCGCTCGTCGAAATCGAAGAGAAGGATACGTTCCGCCAGTTCGCGAGGCGGCTGGAATGAGCCTTGGCGAGCGAATACCCAAAGCGCCGCCACGGAAAAAAACTTCCCGAGCGCGCCTTCCTCGGCATAGTGCCAGTCGAAAATCCTTTCCGCGGCGTCACGCCCGCAAACAAACGCAAGACGCGACTGCGGGAACACCGCCGCCACCTCGCGAGCCATCTCGAGAAAGAGGCCTCCGGCGGTTGAACCGACACTGACGTTCTCATGATCCACCGCGCTCTCGACGAGGCGAAGACGCACATCGAACCCGGTCTCGTGAAACTCTTTGTGAGGGAATTTCTCCGGCAGCAGGAGCAGTACTTCGTCGGCGATCGCGGCTGCGCGAAGGGCCATGGCGACGTGAGCATTCGTTGGAGGATTGTAAGCGCCCGGCATCACGGCCAGAACCCGCGGGTTGTGGTGGAGACGGCGCCTCTCGATATGAAGCACGTAACCATCTTTTCACAGGTCGGGAAAAGAGAGTGCGCGCCTAAAACATTTAAGATCAGCAATGTACGCAAACTTTGTGCTGTAACCTGCTGTTTACGAAGGCGCTACCCGTTCAGCGCATGAAAGAAGGCGCTTGACGCAGTTTGGATTTAGATCTACGATCGAGACATCACTGAGGAAGGAGGTGGTCCAAGAAAATGAATTCTGGTAGTAAACGAAGACCGCGGGAGGTGGCCGAGAGTTAGGGCTACCGTGCGTACTGTCGCTGGTTTCCATCAGTGAGGAGACTGTAGCTCCCATGGACGGCACCAGCCGCGGTTATACGGCCTAGACTACCTACGGCATAAAGGCCCGCCGCGCGTGAGCGCCGCGGGCCTTTCTTCTTTTGAAGCATCGGGCGGAGAGCTTCCGGCCGGAAACCACGCCGCTTATTGGCGGGAGCGAGCCCGCGGCGCGCCAGGGCGGGAAGAGGAACCGCCGCCACCGGTGATAAACATCTCACTCAGCACACGGCCTTCCGCCGCGCTGGGAGGTTCTACCTCAAGCATGGTCGCGAGCGTCGGCGCGATGTCCTGCATCTTCACCTTGCCGTCGTAATAGCCAGCCTTCACGCCGGGCCCCATGAAAACGATGGGAATGTGCGTGTCGTAGTGATACGGACTGCCGTGGGTGGCACGTGAACCGCCGCTGATCCAGTAGGGCTCCATCACCACTTCAAGATCTCCGGAGCGCTGTGCGTTGAAGCTCCGCGCCACGCGCTGCGAAAGATCGTCCGGCTGCACCTCGCCTCTAAGCAATTGATCCCGCGTGAATACTCGCGCCACGCCGGGCATTTTCATCACTTCGGCCGCCATGAAGGCACGCATCTCCGTAAGATCCACGTTCTTCTCCGCGGCGAGCTTGTAGTTCAGGTACGGGGCGCTGCCCGCCGTGCCCGCGATCCATTTGCCCGGACCGTATTTGGCCACGAGCGCCTTCTCAAGCGGCTCGAAGTATTCCTTGCGATCAAAGCGCTTGCCCGGCATGCGCCGCGCCTCATTCACCTCCGGCGCCGGACCGACGCCATGGTCGGCGGAGAGCACAACCAGGACGTTCCGCATCCCAATCGTGGAATCGAGCCAAGAGAAAAGTTCGCCGATGACGCGATCGGTCTGGATGGAAATTTCGCGGACACTCGCGGCATCGGGGCCATCCCGGTGGCCGATGGAATCATTGGATGAAAAACTCACCGAAAGCAGATCCGTCGCATCGCGCTGGCCCATTTTATAGTGCTGAACGGCGGTTTTCGCGAACTCAACCATGAGCTCGCTCGAGTACGGCGTATAGCGGAGCGCGGTGTAATACGCCGGGCCGCGAGCCGCGGGTACCTTGGTAATGAGTTCGGATTGCCCGGTGGTTACGAAATCCTTGCCCAGATAGCGATCCTGCGGTTTCCGGGCGTTGTGAGCCTTCACCCAATCCGGAAGCTGCTTGAAGTAGTATGTGCTGGAGACGAAATCCCCAGTCTCGTTGTCGTACCAGAAGGCGCCGTCCGCCATGTGGCCAGTCGGCATAATGGCGCCCCGATCCTTGAGGGAGATGCCCACAACGACGGGCGCGGGTCCGCCGGCCATCTTCATCTGGTCGCCGACGGTGCTCACCAGCAGCCGTCGCGGAGACGCCGCCGGGCTCTTATTGCCCGCGCCCAGGTCTCTTTCATCAAAATCGGTAATGCTCTCGACATTGACGCCGCGAGCGCGATCGTACCAATCATTGCCGACGATGCCGGAGTTGCTGGGGTAAGACCCGGTGAGCACCGCGGCGTGGCCCATCGCCGTAACCGTTGGGTAGTGGCCGAGATGAGCGTCCGTGAAATTCGCGCCCTGGGTAAGGAGGCGATGAAAACCGCCATGATATTGATCGCGCCAGCGCATCAGGTAGTCGTAGCGAAGCTGATCCACCATGATCGTAAGAACCAGTTTCGGCTTCGGCAAAGGGGCGCGGCCGGGAGACGCTGGCTGCGCGAATACGGCGGAAAAAATGCAAAGAAGGAGGATGGCAAATCGGTACATCGCCGGTATTCTCTCATACTTCCAAACACCGAGCGCGAATACGGACGGGCAATCGCCCGCCCGTGCGAGATCAAATGGGAGCCAGCCAGGGCGGAGGCCTTTGCTAAGAACCACGCTTGCCAGGAGTATCCGCCCGATGCCTCTCGGCCCAGTACTTGACGCAAGCGTTCCTGGCCGCTTGCGGGATGCCCGGCAGCATGGGGCCGGAGCGTGCGATTCTGCCGTCTTGCCCCGCTGACATGGCACGCAGGGATGGTAGGGAGTGCTCAGGCGTGTGAAACACCCGGCCATTCGCTGCCTGCCGTGGGCGCGATGGCCTGATGCAGGCCCTGTTTCGACGGATGAGGCAGGAAGCCCGGGCTGAAGGGAAGCTTCACATCGCCCAACAGGCCCCACAGGGTTTGGACGGTTGAATGAGGAGGATCGGAAACTCCGCCCAGAGTAGCCGATGGGAATCGACGAGAAGCAATCCGTCGCTTTTGTCTTCTCCAGGAACCGCCCCAGATTTTCACATCCTTCCGTGTCTCAGCCCAGAGGCCAGTCTGCTCTATCCCTGTTCTTGAACTCCGCCGCCTCGAAAGAATATACTCCGGCACAAGTTCATTACAAATCTATCGAAAAATCTACATTTAGCGGAGAGCCCAGTAGCCCTTGACCGAGTCTCCGTCTTCATGATAAAGTCACACCAAACCGATGGGGGGATATCCATGAAGAATCGCTATATGCATAATATACGCAGCTCGCAATTGATGCTATTATGTTTATCCATCATTTCGATGGCGATATTCACACTCGCGCTTCCGGCACAGACCTATCGCGCAACCATAACGGGAAGGGTAATCGACTCAACCGGTGCTGTCATCCCCGGAGCCATGGTTGTCGCTCGCGAGCAGGCTACTGGAACGGAATATCGGGCAACAACTAGTGAAACGGGAAATTATGCTATTCAGCAATTGCCCGTTGGGGTATACGACATTAGTGTTGAAGCCAGCGGTTTTCGACGCTACCTTCAGAGCGATGTTCGCATCAATGTGGCCCAGACTCTGACTCGAGACATCACATTGGAACTCGGAGCGACCTCGGAGACTATCGAAGTTACGGCGACAGGATTGGCGATCGAGTCGTCTTCGTCAGATCTTGGAACAGTGATTAGCCAGGAGAGGGTGATGGATCTTCCGCTTTCGGTCTCTGGAAATATGAGAAATCCAGAGAGTTTCATCTTCCTGACCCCTGGAGTAACCGGAAACACGTCGAATACACAGATTAATGGATCACAATCTCGCTCCAAGGAAGTCTTGTTCGATGGCGTTGGCTCAACTAGTCCAGAGAGTGGCGGTATCCTTTTCAGCTATCCGTCGGTGGAAGCAATTTCGGAATTCAAACTTGTGCGCAGCACATTTAGCGCGGAATACGGCAGAACCGGCGGCGGATTTGAGATCTTTGTCAGCCGTTCAGGAACAAATGATCTTCACGGCTCGGCGTTTGATTACTTGCGAAATGACGCTTTTGACTCCCGCGGCTTTTTTGCGAAATCAGTTGGAATCAATCGCCAGAATGAATTCGGAGGCCGTTTAGGAGGCCCCATATTTATACCTAAAATGTACGATGGAAGGAATAGAAGTTTCTTTCACGTGGTCTACAGCGGCTTTCGATACCGAAAGGGCGCGACCAACTCCCTGAGCAGCTTGCCGGCCGTGAAGTTTCGAGACGGCGATTTTTCCGAGCTAGTGGACCGCGATCAGCGCCAAATCCCTATATATGACCCCGCCACCACTCGGATAGTTGATGGCGGTTACATGCGCGATGTATTTCCAAACAACCAAATTCCCGCGGCACGAATCAGCAGCGTATCAAGGAATATTGTCTCCCTGCTTCCCGTCCCAACGAATTCGGATTTGTTGGATAACTTCCTGTTTACTGGCAAGGGCCGCTACGACAAAGATCAGGTCAATGTAAAGATTGATCACGATTTCTCCGAACGGAACCGCCTCAGTGGGTTTGTCTACATCGGGACCGCCGACGACTTGGGCGCCGAGAATCTGCCCATCCCATTTGCAACCGGCCGTGAGACTTGGCGGCGTTCGCGGTGGGCACGGCTAAGCCATGATTTCATCGTCTCGCCCAGCAGCCTTAATCACTTCAATATCGGTTTCACGCGAGAAGGAGAATTCTGGTCAAATCTGAATGCGGATCAGGACTGGCCCACGAGAATAGGGCTAGCCGGCGTAACGACCGATAAGGGAAACAGCTTCCCGCTGATTAACCTCTCGGGAGGTTACACGGGCTGGGCAAGCGAGGCCAAGACCGTGGGCATGCAGGTGAATAACGTCTGGCAGGTTTCCGATGCATTCAGCAAGGTATATCGGAATCACAATTTCAAGGTTGGAGTGGAAGCCCGCTGGCTTCAGACCAATGGAGCCGATATCGCTTCCAATCAGGGACAATTCAGCTTCAGCCAGTTCGAGACGGCGATGCCCACGCAGGCTGGCCGCGCCAGCACGGGTGATTCGTTCGCGAGCTTCCTGCTCGGTGAAGTGGACAGCGGCATGGTGAAGGTGTTTGCCACGGTTCCAGGGAATCGCTATCGCTATTTCGCAAGCTACTTCCAGGATGATTGGAAGGCGACACCGAAGCTTACGATTAACTACGGCTTGCGCTACGACATTTTCTTCCCGCGGCGTGAGCGCTTCAACGATATGTCCGGTTTCGACCCGACACTCCCGAACCCGGGAGCCGGCGACCGCCTTGGAGCGATCGCATTCCTTGGCTCCGGCCCCGGACGAAACGGCCGCACAAGCTTCGCGGATACGGATTTTAAGAATTTTGGGCCCCGGTTTGGCCTCGCTTACGCCTTTGACAATAACACCGTTCTGAGAGCTGGATACGGTGTCTATTATGCTTCCGGCAATGCGACAACCGGGCTGCGGTCCTCTCAGAGTTTCAGCTTTGGATTCAATGCGTCGCCATCTTTCAGTTCCACGGATCTTGGCGTCACGCCGGCCTTTAACTGGGACAATGGTTTCCCGCAAGACTTTCCGCGGCCACCGTTTATTGACCCAACCGTCGCCAATGGAAGCGCGGTAAACATGATTGGCCGGGGTGACGGCCGCCCGCCTTATTTTCAAGATTGGAGCTTTGGAATACAGCGCCAGTTGCCAAACGAATTGCTCGTGGAGGCTGCTTATGTAGGCAACAAGGGAACGCGTCTGGGGACTGGCCTGATGAGTCTAAACCAGGTGGATCCTCGCTATCTGTCACTTGGTGATCTGCTCTCGCAATCGATTACTTCGGCTGGAGCGAGGGATGCAAATATTGATCTACCCTACGAGGGATTTACCGGATCCGTGGCGCAAGCTTTACGCCCCTACCCGCAATACCAGGGCATCAATAACAACTCAAATCCGAATGGAAACTCCACTTATCACTCACTACAGGTGAAGGCGGAAAAGCGGATGACGCATGGGTTTAGCTATCTGGCGGCATACACTTGGTCGAAGGTGCTTACAGACGGCAATATCGCGGCGGGCGGGGGCCCGGCGGGTATGACGTACTATAACCGGCGGCTGGAAAAAAGTCTGAGTTCGGATTACCGGCCTCAATCGCTATCTCTGAGCTTACTGTGGGATCTTCCATTCGGAGCCGGTAAGCCCTTCCTGAATCAGGGCTCTGTCGTCACGAAACTTGTGGGAGGATGGACGTTCACCGCCATTCATCGTTATGAAGCCGGAGGACCCATTGGGGTTAGTGTTAGAAATACCCTTCCATTATTCGGCGGCCAGCGTCCCGATGCGGTTGCTGGTGTGAATCGGAAGGCCTCCTTTGGAAAGTTTGATCCAGCCAAGGATCTGTACCTGAATCCGGCTGCATTCGGCGTTCCCGAGCCGTTTACTTTTGGAGATGCCGCGCGCTATTACGAGGATCTTCGCAGTTTTGCTTTCTATGACGAAAGCTGGGGACTGGTGAAGCGCACGGCCCTGACTGAACACGTCAATCTGACCTTTAGAGCCGAATTCTTTAACGTGCTGAACCGTGTAGTCCTGGGGGCGCCGGCAAGCAATATCAGTGACCTCAACTATGGACGGGTTAGTTCGCAGGCGAACACCCCGAGGCAAGGACAGCTTGCGTTACGGATCGATTTTTAGCTTGGGGTGTATGTTGATGAATACGCACGTTTCGCGCAGAACTCTGCTGGGAGCGATGGCGGCGGCCGCCGCCACTCCCTCCTACGCGGCGCCGGAGATCGACGGCGATATCGTCCGACGGCACGACCAAAAAACAGCGCGGCTGCTGGAACAGCAGATTACCGACCGTACCCATCGCTCCTTCGGGACGCTAGC
This sequence comes from uncultured Solibacteraceae bacterium, assembly GCA_964639135.1. Classification (GTDB taxonomy): domain Bacteria; phylum Acidobacteriota; class Terriglobia; order Bryobacterales; family Bryobacteraceae; genus JACTMJ01. The sequence goes on from CAZXBZ010000065.1 coordinate 11,619, forward strand.
AGGCCCGCTCCCTTCCGCTGGCGGCGCCAGTGACATCCTCGAAACGCTGACCGCGGCGTTCGTGTGCCCCGGCTCGAGGTTTCGTGGCGACCGTTCGCTTGTGCAGCGTATCGGATTGGCCGCGGCGTACCTCGAGCAAAGGCAGAGCCCGGAAGGCAATATCGACCTTCTCACCACCAATTTCAACTCACCGCCCGATACGGCTTTTGTGGTACACCACGTGGCCACCGCGGCATTTCTCGCCAAGAAAAATCAAAACGGCGAAATCCTTAAAATCATGGAGCCGTTCCTGCGGAAAGCCGGGCATGGCATGATGATTGGCGGCGTGCATACCCCGAATCATCGCTGGGTCATCAGTTCCGCCCTGGCGCAAGTCCATGAGCTGTTTCCAGACGACGGCTACGTGCGCCGCATTGACCAGTGGCTCGCGGAAGGCTTGGATCTTGATGACGACGGCCAGTGGACCGAGCGCAGCGTTCTGGTCTACAACAACGTGACAGACCGCGCATTCATCGTCCTGGCGGCCAAACTGGGCCGGCCGGAATTGCTGGAGCCCGTACGCCGAAACCTGGATTCGATGCTCTACCTGCTGCACGCCGACGGTTCGATTGCCGCGGAGGTAGCCCGGCGCGATTCCGGAAATACGCACAACCGCCAGGACATGAGCATCTACTGGTTCCCCCTCAGCTACATGGCCCGGCACGAGTCAAGGTTTGAAAATGCGCGGCTGTTCTAGCGCCGCTTTCACTTTGATTTGT
>CAZXBZ010000066.1:0-12269 GCA_964639135.1 uncultured Solibacteraceae bacterium
AAGTACCGGCGCGGGAAGACCACCGAGAGCCGGAAGGACTTCGCGGATAGAGTTCGCGCGGACCGTTCCGCCGACGCGCACGCCGATGCCGGGGACAGCGCCGGCGGACGTTACTCCACGCCGCGCAAGAGCCGCCACGGAAGCCGCCCGGCTGGCTTTCTCGCTCCGGCGGACGACCATGACGTTCCCGCCAGCGGCGGTTCCGAGGAACCTGAATTCGATTCGCTGATGGATGGCGCCACCGCCTCGTTGCTCGCGCCGGCCGGCCCAAGGGCCTGCCTGGCCGTGGACGCGGCGGCGGATGGCGGCGAGGCCGAGCCGGAGGCCAAACCGGAAGCTCGCCCAAAGAAGACGGCCGCCAAGAAAGCGGCTGCTCCGCGGAAGCGAGCCGCAAAAGCCGTCAAGAAAGCAGCCGCTCCCCGGAAGCGCGCCGCCAAGGCGGCTGAACCGGCGGCCGAAGCAGTGGAAGCGGAAGCCGCGGCCAAGAGCGCGGAGGAGCCGCTAGCCGAGGAAGCCCAGGTGTCCGCCGCGCCCAAGTCCGCCGCGCCCGAGGTTGTCGAATCCGAAGCCGCCGAACCCGGGATTCCCGCTGCCGATGCGGCTGGCGTCGAACCCGAGGCTGCCGCGGCGGATGCCGAACCCGAGATTGACGTGGTCAGCGCCCAGCCCGGCGATGCACCGTCCGGTGTCGAAGCGTCCGCGGAACCGGAAACCGGGGAACAGGACGCCGCTGAAACGGAGATGCACGCCGCGGAATCGCACGACGCCCATGCTGGCGACGAGGAGCACCGGCTCTCCCGCCGAGACCGCCGCCGTCTCCGGATGATCGAGAAGCGCGATGAGCGCAAACGGGACCGCGGGGACCGTCCCGCCCTGGCCGCCGCGGACGCGGGAGATGGCCATGATGCGGAGTCTGGCGATTCCGCGGCGGTCTCCGAAGCCGCGCCAGCGGTATCCGCCCGTCCCGAGCGCCCGGCTCACCTGTCGCATGAATCTCATCGGGACCGTCATGGCCGCGATGGACGCCACGACCGCGATGGACGTCACGACCGCAACGGCAAAACCGACGGCGATGGCCGGCAGGATCGCTCCCGCGGCAAGAACTCACAACCCGCCACGCTCATCACCGAGATGCTCAAGGAAGGTCAGGAAGTCCTTGTGCAGATCGCCAAGGAGCCTCTGGGCCAGAAGGGCGCGCGCATCACCTCCCACATCGCGCTGCCGGGCCGCTACGTGGTCTACATGCCCACGGTGGAGCACGTCGGCGTCTCCCGGAAGGTCGGCACGGATCAGGAAAGGCTCCGTCTGCGCAAGATTCTCCAGAGCGGGCGCGAAGGCACGCCGGGCGGGTTCATCTGCCGCACGGCCGCCGAAGGGCGATCCGAGGCGGAGATTCACGCCGACATGCAGTTCCTCAAGACGCTCTGGCAGGAGATCAAATCCAAGGCCGACCGCAAGGCGCCGCCGGCGCTTATCCACCACGATCTGGACATCGACCAGCGCGTGCTGAGGGATCAGCTTACCGAGGAATTCAAGACCATCTGGGTCGATAACGAGGAACTGTACGAACGGATCCTGCGCTTTGTCCAGAGCTTCCAGCCGAGCCTCGTTTCGCGTGTCCGGCTCTATACCAAGCCGGCGCCGATCTTCGATACCTTTAACGTCACCACCGAACTCGAAAAGGCCCTCAAGCCCAAGGTCTGGCTCAAATCCGGCGGATACATCGTCATCAACCAGACCGAAGCCCTCGTGGCCATCGACGTGAATACCGGCAAATTCGTCGGCAAGTCAAACCGCCTCGAGGACACCATCGTCAAGACCAACCTCGAGGCCGTCAAGGAAGCCGTGCGGCAGATCCGCCTGCGGGACCTCGGCGGCATCATCGTCGTCGACTTCATCGATATGGACGAGCGCCGCAATCGCCAGAAGGTGATGCAGGCCCTCGACGACGAGATGAAGGAAGACCGTGCGCCTTACAAGATCCTGCAGTTCAACGATTTTGGGCTTGTGGCCATCACCCGCAAGCGGGTAAAGCAAAGCCTGGAGAGGACCCTCTGCCAGCCTTGCCCCGATTGCGAAGGCAGCGGCTACATCAAGAACGTGCAGACCGTTATCGGCGAAATCCTCACCGAGGCGCAGAAGCTTGCTCCGGCGGTCGAGGGTGAAGTCTCCCTGCGGGTGAACCCGGAGGTGGGCAAAATCCTCAAGTCGCACACCACGAACTACGTGGAAGAGCTCGAGGAAATCCTCAAGGTGCCGGTAATCGTCACCAGCGACCCATTGCTGCATCAGGAGAAATTCGACCTCGCATAAACGGCGAAACGTACTATTCGTACTGAAATACAGGGCATGTCTGGACAAACCAAGCATGCCCTGTTTTCGTTTCCTCCGGTATCATCCATAGTGGGATGAATGCGGGCACGACGCACGAACACGTGGAGCGGAGGCTGAAGCCGCTGCTCGCGCTGCGCCGCAAGGATGGCGGCTTCTCCTACCGGCCCGGCGGGCCGGGGCTGGCCGAATGCACCTGCTACGCACTGCTTGCCCAGAAAGCGCACGGCCGCGCATCCGAAAGCGAAACCAGCCAGAGCCTCGACTGGCTTGAAGCGCTCGGCCGCGACGACGGCGGTTCCGCGCCACAACCCTCCGTGGCCACGAGCAACTGGGTAACCGCTCTCGTCTCCATCACGATGGGTGTGTATGATCGCGCCGAAGCGCAGCGGAGATCTGTCGAGTGGCTGCTCCGGACCACGGGGGCTGAGATATCGTGGTGGCGCACCGCCGTCCGGTCCGTGCTGGGCATCAGCACGGCATACCCGCAGGTCCACGTCGGATGGCCCTGGGCGGTCGGCGCAACGGCATGGACGGAACCCACGGTCCTCGGAACACTGGCAATGCACAAGGCCCGGACAGCGGGCCGCTTCCCCGCCCTGGAGCAAAAGATCAACGAACGTTGCGACGAAGCGCGCAAGATGCTGATCGACCGGCGCTGCGCAAGCGGCGGCTGGAACTACGGCGCTCCCATCGCCCTGGACGTGGACGCCGATTCCTATCCGGAGACAACCGGCATGGCCCTTCTCGGCCTGCAGGGCATGACGGACGCGGTGCCCGGCGCCACCGCTCTCGCGCGTAAGATGCTGGAAGCGAGACCCCACGCCAACGGCGCGAGCTGGCTGCAACTGGGCCTGGCCGCCTCCGGGGAGCCGGTTGAGATAGGCGAAGAAGAAACGATAGAGTGCCGGAACTGTTTAGATTATGCGCTAAGAGTGATCGCTCTCGAAGCCGTCGCCGGGAATCATGTACTTAAGGCTTAGGACGGGCACGCGATGAGATCCGAGATCAACAGACGAGAGTTGCTGGCTGGCGCGGTCGCTGCCGGCGCCGTGACAGCCGGTCTTGCTTCAAGCTGCAACCGCTCCCGCCCGCTCGCGGACAAACCCCGCGTGACGGTGCTCAAGAGCGCTTCCTATGGCCAGGAACTTTACGGCGTCATCCGGCGGTTGCTCGCCGATCAAAAGCTCAACGTCAGGGGAAAGCGCATCGTTCTGAAGCCGAATCTGGTGGAGTTCGATCCCGCGCGTCCCATCAACACCCATCCGCTGTTTGTTCACGCGGCGGTCGAGGGGTTTCGCGCGCTGGGCGCGGCGAGCGTCTGTATCGCCGAAGGCCCGGGGCACCGCCGGGATACCCTCGATCTCGCCGACGCGGCCGGCTATTTCTCGACGATCCAGGGCTTTGAAGATCACTTTCAGGATCTTAATTTCGACGCCGTGGAGCGCATCCGCATCACGAATCCGTATTCGAAGCTCACCGAACTCTACCTGCCCAAAACCCTGCTGGGCGCGGACCTCATCGTTTCGCTCGCCAAGATGAAAACGCACCATTGGGCCGGGGCGACGCTCACCATGAAGAACTTCTTCGGCACGGTTCCCGGCAGCGTCTATGGCTGGCCCAAGAACGTGCTGCACTGGGCCGGAATCCCGGAGTGCATCTCGGACCTGCACAACCTTTTCCCCAGGCATTTTGGGCTGGTGGACGGCATCATCGGCATGGAGGGGAACGGCCCCATCCAGGGCACCGCGAAATTCGCGGGCGTGGTCGCCGGCAGCCGCGATCTGGTGGCTCTCGACGCCACCTGCTGCCGGATCATGGGAATCGACCCGGCGCGCGTGAAGTATCTTCAACTCAGCGCCAAACACGGCCAGATCGAGGAAGCGAATGTCGGGCAAAGCGGCGAAACCCTGGCCAGCGTTCAGACCGATTTCGAACTTTTCGGTAAGTTCAAGGAATGGCGGCTCAAGCAGCGCTCCTGAAGCGCGCCGCTTGAACCGCCGGTATTCAATCCGTAAGCTCCCGGTATCCGCTAAATGAACTGATATTTGCCGGGAACGGGCAGCGGCGGCACCGGGATCTTCGCCGTATCGCTGAGATCCTTGGGCATCAGGTCCTGCTTGGAAGCCATGATCTCTTCCCAGGTGATGGTCCTCCCGGAATAGGCGGATTCCCTGGCCATGATGCAGGCCATTGTGGATTCCGCCACCGCCATTCCGTCGTTGATGTAGGGCCGTTCCCCGCGAATCGACTTCACGAACTCCGTGTGTTCCTGTACGTAAGGGCTTACCTTCGAGCGGTTGCCCATGTTGCGGCAATCGCTGACGCCCTTGCTGCCCACCACCAGTTCACTGATGTTGCTGTAGCCCAATTCCCTTGCATACTGACGCGAGTAACTCAGCATCCGCACCCCGTTCGGGTAATCGAACTGCGCGGCGTTGTGGTCGTAGATATTACCGTAAATCTCCTCGCGCGGACGCCAGGCGGCGCCGCCCATCGCCGTCACCTTGACCGGGTGCATGCCCATCACCCAGTTGATGACGTCGATGTTGTGCAGGTGCTGTTCGACAACCTGATCTCCGCAGATCCAGACGAAGGAATACCAGGCGCGGTGCTGCCATTCCGAGTCGCTCCACTTCGGGTCCCGCGCCCTCTGCTGGATCACTGGAGTACCTTCCCAGTGGGCCTCGGTGGAAAGTATCTCGCCGATCGCGCCATCCTTGATGCGCGCGATGGTCTCCTGGTACTCCTGCTGATAGCGCCGCTGCGCGCCGGTCATAATCGTGAGGTTCTTGCGCTCTGCCTCCCGGACGGCCGCCATCACGCGCCGGACGCCCGTCGCATCCACGCCAAAGGGCTTTTCGGCGAACAAGTGCTTGCCCGCCTTGATCGCCGCCTCGAAATGCAGCGGTCGGTAGCCGGGAGGAGCCGCCAGCATCGCGATGTCGATATCCGTGGCCAGGACGCGCTGATACGCATTCGGGCCCATGAAGCGATGGTCCGGCTCCACCTTGATGCGGTCCGCCGCGTTTATCTTTTGCGCCTGCTCTCTTAACTGATTCAGCGAGCTTTCCAGCCGGTCCTCGTACATGTCCCCCATCGAAATGAGATCGACATTCTCGGTTCCCGCGAACATGTTGAGCACCGCCTCGGTGCCCCGGCCGCCGCAACCGATAATACCGGCTTTCAGGCGCTCCTTCCCCTGGCCGCGCACCAGTTCCGGTTTGATGATCATGAATGCCGAAGCAGCCGCGCCGGCTTTTCCGGCGGCGCTTAGAAAACCGCGCCGGGAGGGCGGCTCTTGAGTGATGGTCTGGTTGTCCCGCATGTGATTCTCCTCGAACGCCGCCATTTTATCTCGAAACCAGCGGGATGGAAGCATCCAGCGTCCCCAATGGCCTACTCAAGCAATTTTGGCGTGTACCCCGCCTCATGAATGGCGCTCAGAATATCGCCGAGGGAAGTTTTATCCGTGCGGAAAAGCACGACGACTTGTTTTTTTTCGAGACTCACCGAAGCGTCGTCCACACTCAGATTCTTCAGTGAGGACTTGATGGTGGCGGCGCACCCCTCGCAGGTCATCCCCTCCACGTGAATGGTCGCGCGCACCATGGCGGGCCCCCCGGGAGTTCGGGAAGGCGTCACCAGTTCCAGGGATTTGGGTGTCGGATGCGCGAGTCCCCACCACAGAACAAATGCACTCGCCAGCCCGATGAACAGCGCGAGGAGGATGACCGCCCGTTTGGTTTGTGTAGCGTTCAGGGTGTATGTCCGGGGCATCTTTCCCGCCTGGATTCAGTGTATCGAGATTCCCTTCACTGCTTTGCTTGCGGCGTCAGTAAGCGTTCGGCGATCTTCCGTTGCTGCCCGTCCAATTCCCAGTACATTCCCTTCGACATGGCGATGCCCTCGGCGTTTCCCTTATCCGCCGAGCGCTTCGCCCAGACGTAGGCGCGCACCAGGTTCCGCTTGACCGTAACGCCGTGATAGTAGTGCAGCGCCAGCCCGAGCTGCGCGGCCGCGTCTCCCGTAACGGCCCGGGTCTGAAGCGCCTGAAACTCGGGTGTGGTAAGAGACGCCGGCGGCTTCCGCCAGAAATTCCGTTTTGCCGGCGCTAGCGGCGTTCGAGGAGGCTGGGTTTCGGTAACCGGGAGGGCTTGCCGCGCCGGAGCGGCCGGAGCGGGCGGCACTTCGCCAAAGCTCTCCAGCGCGCGCCTTGCCTTGGCGTTGCCCGACGCGGCCGCCTTGCCAAACCACCGGGCGGCTTCCACGTAGTCGGTTTCCACTCCCTGGCCGTTGGCGTACATCGTCCCGAGGGCAATCTCGGAATCGGTTACCCCCTGCTCCGCGGCTTTCTCGTGCCAGAACCGCGCCCGCCTCCAATCTCGCGGCACGCCGTCGCCGCGGGCGTAAAGCACGCCCAGATTGAACTGCGCGTCGGCCAGGCCCTGCAAGGCGGCCGATTCGAAATAGTTCGCGGCCACGGCGGTGTTACGTTCCACGCCGTGGCCCTCGTAATAGGCAAGCGCCAGGCTGTGCTGCGCGGGAGCAAGCCCTTTCTCCGCGGCCAGCGCGAGCCAGTGAACTGCTTCCCTGTCGTCCGCGGAGACACCCTCGCCATGCATGTAGAGGAAGGCCAGACTGAGCATCGCCGCGGGCTCGCCCGCTTCGGCCGATTCGCGAAACTCCCGCTGAGCCGCCGCGAAATCTCCGGCCTTATAGGCGGCCAGCCCCTTGGCGAGATCGGCCGTCGCGATTCCGGCGGATACCAGAATCGCCAGCGCCCCGGCCGCGGCGAGCCTAAGAACTCCGCGCCCGCGATAGAACCATGCCTGCATGTCCTTACAAAGTGTGACAGGGTGGCGGATTGCAATCAACATGTCTCCGCCCCCTCTCGGGCGCGCGCCGTTTTGCATCACAAAATCACGGATCCGGCGATCCGAATGCCCCGCACCGCTCTGGTAGGCTATTGATGTACGGTCAGAAACTGGCCAGATACGGCATATTTCCGAGGTTCGCGGCTCAAAAGGCTCCGCCACCGGACACCACGTTCAACGCGCGGCGAATCAGCGCGCACCGGAGCATGGATATGTGGATCGTCACCACCGACCTGGACGGCACGCTGCTCGACCATCAGGATTATGCCTGGGCCGGCGCGAGTAAGGCCATTGATGCGCTTGAAGACCGCGGCATTCCGCTGATCTTTTGCACAAGCAAGACGCGCGCGGAGATTCTCCCGCTCCGCGACGCCATGGGAAACCGGCACCCGTTCGTCGTGGAAAACGGCGGCGCCGTCTGCTTCCCGGAGGAAGCCTTCCGGCGCTTTCTGCCCGATGTCCAACCGCGCGACGGTTTTCTCAAGATTTCACTCGGCAAACCCTACGCCGAACTTGTCTCCGCGCTTGCCGGCGCCGCGCGCGAAGCTCACTGTAAAGTGCGGGGATTCGCCGGAGCTTCCGCTGAAGAAATCGCCCAGTGGTGCAGCTTTTCACCCGCGCGGGGGGCGCTCGCTAAAGAGCGCGAATACGATGAACCGTTCCTCCTCGATGAGGGTGATTCCAACGCTCTGATCTCGGCCATCGAGAAGCGCGGATTTCAGTGGACGAGGGGAGGCCGCTTCTGGCACATCCTCGGCAACCAAGGAAAGGGCGTCGCGATCGACACTCTGCGCAAGGTCTATGAAACCGTGGCCAAACGCGTTCAGATTGCGGCGCTTGGCGACAGCCTCAACGATCTCCCCATGCTAGAGAAGGCGGAATACCCCATTCTGATACCTTCTCCTCAACTCGCCGCGATGCGGGAGGCTCTGCCCCGCGCGCACGTGGCGCCGGAGCCCGGCTCAAGGGGTTGGGGAGAGGCGGTGCTGGCGGCCATCCCCGCATGGCTCACGTTCAACGCGGAGATCCCGCGCCCGCCGTTCGAATATTGACCGCGCCTCCCCGCCAAATCTCCGCCACGGCATCGAATCCCTCCGGACGGGCCGTTCGAAAAGTCATTCCGCCGGACCTCGCCTGCTGGAGTATGGAGCACGATCTTCACGAACCGGGCATCGCCGATGCAAACCCTTGAGCCCAAGGGGATTCCGTTCGGAAACATCGGTTAGCGGCCAAGCGTGGCTCCCGCGTTCGGATTTTCAAGAGACAAACTGGTACAGTATGGAAAGATCCAGGAATTTAGAGTCCTAAACACGTTTTATAAATTTACGAGAAGCGGTCGCGGCTGTTGGGAAGAAAGGCAGGCTGGCCATGGAAAAGAGCGGCGGGATGGCGGCGCATACCGGCATCGGAGAGAGCAAGGGCGGAAGAGGCGGCCGCCGTCCTTCGGGGTTTACGCGGCGGAGGCTCTTGCAGGGCGCGGGAGTCGCGGGCCTGGGCCTGGCGGGCTATGGAGCGTACGCCGCCACGGCCTGCCCTCCAAGCGGAGCCAAGGGGCGGATCGTGGTCGTTGGCGGGGGAGCGGCGGGCTTGGATATCGCGGCACGGCTGGCTTGTGCGCTCTCGGCTCCGGATATCACGGTAATCGATCCGGCCAGGATTCACTATTACCAGCCTGGATTTACCATGATGGCCTGCGGCGTGTTTGAGCCCGGCGAGGTGTGGCGGGAGGAAGAGGGGCTGATCCCGAACGGCGTCCGCTGGATGCAAGACCAGGTGGTTTCTCTCGAACCGGAGAGGAACCGGCTGGAGACCGCGTCGAATGGCGTGGTGGAGTATGACTGCCTGGTGCTGACTCCAGGGCTCGAGATGCACTTCGACGCCATCGAAGGAATCACGCGCGGGCGGCTGGGCGAAGGAAACGTCCACTGCATTTACGACTTCCAGAGCGCCCAGGCGTGCTGGCGTGCAATCCAGGAATTAGCGGTGAATGGAGGGCGCGCCTATTTCACCGATACCTGGACGAAGCTCAAGTGCGGGGGTGCGCCCAAGAAGATCAACATGATGGCGGAGGATTATTGCCGCCGCGAAGGCGCGCGGGAACGAGTGGACTTTCAATTCTACTCAGCGGGCAAGGACCTCTTCGACGTACCGATGTTCCGCGCGCGCCTGGAAGAAATCTACCGGGAACGCGGATTGCCCGTAACCATGCACCATCGGATCAAGGCCGTGGACACCGAGACACGGCGAGTGACGTTCGAACACCGCGCGCCGGCGGGCAAGGACGGCGTACCCAGCCCGGTAGTGACCGTAACGCGCGACTACGACTTTTTGCACATCGTGCCGCCCATGACGCCGCCGGCCTTCGTACTGGAATCTTCGCTGATGACGGATCCGGAAACGGGCAAGAAAGCCGATTGGACCCCAGCCGACGCCGCGACGCTCAGGCATGCCCGATTTGAGAACGTCTTCGTGGCGGGCGATGTGGCGGGGATCCCCACGAGCAAGACGGCGGCCGCGATCCGCATGCAGGCGCCGGTGGTGGCGAGGAATCTGATTGCGGTAATGGAGGGAAAGAGGCCGGACGCGGTTTACGACGGCTACACGGCGTGCCCGTTCACCACGGAATACGGCAAGGTGCTGATGGCCGAATTCGATTACGCGAAGAAGCCCGCCCCTTCGATCCCTCTGCTCGACCCCGCCCGGGAGCATCGCGCGGGATGGATGCTCAAGAGGCATGTGCTGCGGCCGCTCTACTTCGAACTGATGCTGCGGGGGAAGGTGTGAACGAACAATTAAAAATTTCAAAAAATCCGAAGCTCGACTAAAAATCGGCACGCTCCGCGCCTCGGGCCACAAAAAACTAGCAAGAGCATTACGGTTTTATTAAGCTATCGGTATGCGATTGGCAGCGACTCTACTCTTTCTGGCGGTTAGCCTGCTTTCCGCCGCGGACGCGGACCTGAAAATCTCGGTATACGCAACGGCGGGCGGGGTGGAAAAACTGCTCGCAACGCCCGAAGGGCGGGCGCGGGCGGCCGAGGCCATGAAGAAATTAGGCGCGACGCGAGTGGTGCTCGAAGGGCGGCGCGGCGACGAGTATGTAGCCCCGGAGACGCTGCGCGCGCTGCGCGGACAGATGGCGGAACTAGGCTTTGAGACCACGGGCGGAATCGCAACCGTGCCCGGCCAGCACTGGGGCAAACGGCAAGAGGGTCCGCTAGGGTGGCTGAACTGGGAAGCAAAAGCGACACAGGACGGCATCGAGGAGTTCTTCCGCGAAAATGCCGCGGTATTCGATGAACTGGTGCTGGATGATTTCGTCTGCACTCAGGACACCTCGGCGGAATCCGAGGCGGCGCGCGCGGGCCGGGATTGGGGTCAATACCGGCGGGAGCTGCTGCTCAAGGTGATGCGGGAGCGGGTGATCGCTCCGGCGCGAGCCGTGAAGCCGGGGATCCGGCTGGTGATCAAATACCCGCAGTGGTACGACCTGTTCCACACCTACGGATACGCTCCGGCGGCGAGTTCGAAGCTGTTCGACGCGGTTTGGGTGGGTACGGAGGTAAGAAATCCCAAGACGCAACGAATGGGCTTTCTGGCTCCGACCGAGGGTTACGACAATTACCGCTGGCTGAGTGCGGTTTCCGCGGGCAAGACGGAGACGGCGTGGTTCGACCACATCGACTGCACGGGGCGGAACTTCGCGGATCAGGCATGGCAAAGCGTGCTGGCCGGCGCTCCGGAGCTGATGCTGTTCAACCTTTTCGACGTTGTGGAGGGGCACCCCGGCCACGCGCTCTTCATCCGGGATCTTCCGGCGCTGCGGGCAACGGCGCGGCGTGTACGCGGAAAGTCCATGGAGGGCGTGGCGTACTACAAACCGCCGGATAGCGAGGCGGCCGACAATCGCTATCTGATGGATTACCTGGGCATGCTGGGGCTGCCGATCGTGCCGGTGGCGGAATATCCGATGGAGAGCAAGGCGGTGGTGCTGGGCGTACAGGCGGCACATGATCCGGATCTGGCGGCGAAAGTACGCGCGCATCTGAAGCGCGGGGCGCGGGTGGCGATGACGGCTTCCCTGATGGAGCGCGTGGAAGCCCCGGCCGGCGTAATCCGCCTCGATCTGCACACGTTCACGGATCAGGATTTCCGGGACGCAAATGAGTGGCTGCTGCCGCCGAAGGAACTGACAATGATGCGGATGCCCCAAGCGGAGGCGGATGCAATCAAAAAGAAGCTCGGCGTGGAGCTTTCGTCGCCGGTGGGGATCGCCTATTACCGCTTCGGCGAGGACGAGGCGTTCTACAGCTTCCTGGACAACGACGTGGAAGTGCGGCTTCGAGGCCGGAAGATCCAGGTTCCGGCGCATTCGCTGAAGTGGGCGAAACCGTAGAGGAGCGTCACTCGGAGCTTGTGCCCGGAGGGGCGAGCGGCTGGCCGCTGAGCGCGGCGACCTCGAGGCGCATGCGCTCCGTAAGCGCCTTGTGTTCCTTCGCCGACATCCCGGCGGTGGGAACCGGTTTGCCGATTCGCAGAGTGGCGATCCCGGAGCGGACGTGGCCGGACCCCATGGGCAGAATGCGCTCCATGCCGAGCAGCCCGACGGGCACCATGGGGACGCCGCTCTTCACGGCAAGATAGGCGGCCCCATCCTTGAATTCCTGCAGGCCAAGAGCGCCGTGGGTACGCCCGCCCTCGGGAAAAATCACCAGACAGATTTTGCGTTTTCGCACGGCTTCCGCCGCGTAAGCGAGGGCCTTCAGCGTGCCGCGGATATCGTCGCGCGGGATGGGGATATGCCCCGCCCGATGCAGATGGTTCCCGAGGAATGGGATTTGGAAGAGGCCGCGCTTGGCAAGAAAGCGGAACTGGACGGGAATGTGGGCCATGAGGACGGGGGTATCCATGAAGCTCACATGATTGCTGACGAAGACGTAACTGGCGGAGGCGTCTATGTTATCGAGACCCTCGACACGAACGCGGACGCCGCCGATGGCGAGCAACTGGCGCGACCAGGCACGGGCGACGAGGTGCTGGGTGTTGCCCGTCTTATCGAAG
>CAZXBZ010000067.1:0-12099 GCA_964639135.1 uncultured Solibacteraceae bacterium
GATCAGACGCAAGGCGCGGCGCAGCCGGGGGGGTGAAAAGCGCGCGGCCGTCTCCGCGATCTGCTCCGCCCGCGAGCGCCACATCGCGATGCCCATCCGCTGGCAGTGGCTCTGAATCTGTTGCGCGCCCCGCAGATTCAGCTCCCGGGCGGCCAGCGCCATCCTGAATTGAGTGGAAAGAAACGTGAGCGCGAGCGGAAGATACTCGTTCTGGCGGATGAGGGTGTCGAGAAGGCCCAGGGCCTCCGTGCGGTTACCCGCGCCGATGGCGGCCACCAGCCGGAAGATGGTTGTGGATTTCGCCCCGGTGACTAGCGTGTCGATCCGTTCCTCGGTGACTTCCCCGCCGGGCCCCAGAAAGAGCGCCAGTTTTTCGAGCTCCGCCGAAATGCGCGAGGCGTCGGCGCCGAGCATTTCGACCAGCAGATCCACCTGGCGTGAGTCCATTTGAAGCTGGTGAACCGCGGCCAATTCCCGAACCAGCGTCCGCGCGGCGGCGTCCGTGAAACGCGGAAACTCCACCACCCAGGGAACGGCCGCGTAGAACTTGCGGATGCGCTCCACCTTCGCTTTATCGTCGTTGTCGAACTCGTAGCGGCCGGATTCGAGCAGAATGGTAGCGCCTTCCGTGGGGTGCTGGAGGTATTCGCCGAGCGATTGGAACGCGGCGGATTCCTCGTCCTTGCCCGCGCGTCCGTGGGGGAGCGCCGCTTCCGCCCCGATGACATGGATCACGCGCACCGGGGCAAATAACGAAAGGGCGCGGGCATCGTCGCAGGCTTCGGCTAGTGTGGATGAATCAAGATCGTAGCGGGAGAGGCCGGCTTCCCGATCTTCCGGCTTGAGCAGCACCTCGAAGAGTTCGCCACGGCAGCGTTCGCGCTCGTAAGCGTCCGGGCCCAGGAAAAAGATCACGGGCGGCGTTCGCTTGCTTTTCAGCCGGGTTCGAAAGTCCGCGGGCGTCATGGCGCTCAAAAATCCTCCACAATGCGGCTCACCACCGTGCGCGCCACTTCCACGCTGAGCCTCTCAAGGGCGGCATCGCTTTCGTCGAAATAGGCCCTCTGGTCGACCGCGATCTCATAGCGGGCCCGATACTCCATCTGGTCGTTCCGGTAGATCACTTTCCCGGTGTGACGGTCTTCCAGGCGGATTTGCATGCGGACAAAAAGCTGCACCATGCTGGCCCGGCCGCTCGCGGGGTCAAAGATCAGGGGCGATACCTGCTGGCTGACGATGGCGCCCCGGAGAACGGCATCGGCCTGTGCGGGTTCGGCTTCAATCCGATAGCGCGTGCGGCTGGCGAATTCCCGGCTGAGGGCTTCGGGCATCCACTGCGTGAGCCGGTAGCGCGTGGTGAGGTTATCGAAAGCCGGAATCGCGATGGTGCGAAGATTCGGGGGGAGTTTGTCAGCCCGTCCGGCAACATGATACCCGCAGCCAGCAAGAATCGCGAAGCACATCATGACGGCGGCCTTAAGAGCAGCCGGCCGGCGGGATCTGTGGAATCGAGAGATCACGGTATCGAAACTTCCATTCTCTCGTGAATTCTTCATGGATTCCCGCGCGCCGTTCTCGCGATACGTGTCGAACTCCGCGCCCGCGGGCCCGCTCTCAGATTCGGTTGATCAGGCTGGCCACGTAACCCGCTCCAAAACCGTTGCCGATGTTGACCACCGTAACATTGCTCGCGCAGCTATTGAGCATGGTCAGGAGCGCGGCCAGCCCCTGGAAGCTCGCGCCATAGCCCACGCCGGTGGGTACGGCGATCACCGGGCAGGGTACCAGCCCCCCCACGACGCTCGGCAGAGCGCCCTCCATGCCCGCGCAGCAGATGATGGCTCTCGCGTCCATGATGGCGTCGAGGCTGCCGAACAGCCGATGGATGCCCGCTACGCCCACATCGTAGATGCGCTCGGGGATGGCGCCCATCACTTCCACGGTTGCCGCCGCTTCCTCCGCCACCGGAATATCCGTGGTGCCGGCGGCCATCACGACGATTTTCCCCTTCCCGTAGATCGTCTTATCCCGCCAAAAGCGGGCGGCGCGGCTCTGAGGGAGCAATTCGATCTCTGGAAACGCGGCGCGGAGCGCGTCGCTTGCTTCGGTGCTAAGGCGCGTAAAAAGGATGTTGCCGGGGTGATCGAGCAGTTTTTTTGCGATCCCCACGATCTGTTCCGGCGCTTTCCCCTCGCCAAAGATTACTTCCGGCAGGCCGTGGCGGATGGCGCGGTGATGGTCGAGCTTCGCATAACCGAGGTCTTCGAACGGCAGCATCCGGATCTTCTTGAGGGCGTCGTCTTCGCTGAGCGCACCTTCGCGCACTTGCGTAAGCACTTGCTTTAATTGCTGATCGTTCATATCCGGGACAGCCTCCAAGACATTCAGGCGGTATTGCCCCAAGCGCCGGGTTGGGGCGCTCATCGGGCGCCGCGAAGACGGTGGTCAAAAACTCAGGGTGTCGCCCAGCTTCAGGTTGTGCTTTTTGGCCATGCCCGCGGCCAGCTCGAGCACGTAAAGCGACGGCACGGACCCGCCATAACTGGGGCACTTATCGGCCTCTTCCCGGCATGGCGGAGTATCTGGCGAGATCTCCACGATGCGGCGGTCCCGATCCATCCAAATGATATCAAGCGGGATTTCACACTGAAACATCCAATAGCCGCGCTTATCGGCCGTACCGTGAATAAAGAGCATCCCCTTGTCCTCCGCGAGGCTGGTGCGGAACATCATGCCCTTGGCCTGCTCTTCCGGCGTGAGCCTGACTTCGGCGGCAATGCGCGTGCCGTCCGGCAGTTGAACCCATTGGGAGCCGGCGGGTAGATTTCCGGCGCAACCCGCGAGCAGCAGCGACAGCGCCAGAGCGGCAATCGAAAGGTGAAGCTTCGGCATCCCTTACAATGGTGGTTCCAGCGTAAGCCCTTTCGCAAGGGCCCGCTGCGGGAAGCCATGGCCGCCTCCGCCCTCCGAAAACTCTGGCTCACGCTCGAAATGATCCGCTTCGAGCATTCCGTGTTCGCGCTGCCGTTCGCGCTCACGGGCGGATTACTGGCCTGGCGGGAAATCGGATTCCCGACCGCCGGTTTGGCCTGGCAGGTTTCCTGGATTATCGTTTGCATGGTGGCCGCGCGTTCCGCGGCGATGGCGTTCAACCGGATTCTCGATGCAAAAATCGACGCCCGGAACCCGCGCACGCGGATGCGCCACCTGCCCGCCGGCTTACTTAGCATGAGTTTTGCGTGGGGCTTTACCTTCGCAAGCGCGCTGGTATTTCTGCTGGGGGCTCGCGCGCTGAACGATTTGTGTTTCCGCCTGGCGCCGCTCGCCCTCGCCGTCGTCTTCTTCTATTCGTACACAAAGCGGTTCACCTCTCTTTCGCACGTGGTGCTGGGTTTCGCCCTGGGCATCGCCCCGAGCGCCGCATGGATCGCGATCGCGGGGTCGCTCGACCCCCGCATTCTGTGGCTGACGGCGGCCGTGACCCTCTGGACGGCGGGCTTCGACGTGATCTACTCCTGCCAGGATTACGCCTTCGATTGCGACACCGGGCTTCACAGCCTGCCGGCTCGCTTCGGGATCTCGAAAGCGCTATGGCTGGCGCGCCTGATGCACATGGCGATGATCGCCTCGCTGGCGGCCCTGGCGCTGGCATTCTCCCTGGGATGGGCCGCCTGGGCGGGGATCGCCGCCGTGGCCACGCTGCTTGTCTGGGAGCACTCCCTCGTGAAGGCGGGCGATCTTTCGAGGGTAAATGCCGCATTCTTCACCGCCAACGGGTATGTAAGCGTTCTCTTTTTTCTCTTCTGGAGCGTGGATATTCTGTGGAAGCGTGGATAGGAGCCCCAACCGGCAACGCCCGCCATCGTGAGACAGTAAGAGAAGAGAGAGGGAAGTGGATGCTGGAGACCGCGACGAATCCTGAGAACATGGACACTCACGACAAGCTGCCCGTGGTGATCGATGACGCGCGCTTACGACCGATTCTCGAAAAGGTGGTATCCGGGGAACGTCTGAGCTACGACGACGGCCTGCTTCTCTACCGCACTCCAGACCTGCTGGCCGTGGGCTACATGGCGAATCT
This sequence comes from uncultured Solibacteraceae bacterium, assembly GCA_964639135.1. GTDB lineage: Bacteria > Acidobacteriota > Terriglobia > Bryobacterales > Bryobacteraceae > JACTMJ01. The sequence continues at coordinate 4,082 of CAZXBZ010000067.1, forward strand.
CGTGCGCGAACGCCTGCACGGGAATACAACCTACTTCAACGTCAACCGCCACATCAACCCAACCAGCGTCTGCGTGGCGTCCTGCCGGCTCTGTGCGTTCGGGAAGAAGGCCAAGGACCCGAACGCGTATACGATGTCCCTTGAAGAAGCGTGGCATCGGGCCGGCGTGGGCTGGAGCGAGGCAATCACCGAATTTCACATCGTCGGCGGCCTGCACCCCACACTGACGCTCGATTGGTATTGCCAGATGGTGCGGGGGCTTAAGGAACGCTTTCCTCAAGTTCACGTCAAGGCGTTCACGATGGTGGAGATCGCCTATTTCGCGCAGCGGGAAAAACTCGGCTACCGCGAAGTGCTGGAACGGCTGATGGAAGCCGGAGTGGATTCGATGCCGGGCGGGGGCGCCGAGATTTTCTCGGAGCGCGTCCGGCGGATCATTTGCGACCACAAGATCGACGGCAGTGAATGGATCGAGGTGGCCAAGATCGCGCATCAGGTGGGGCTCAAGTCGAACTGCACCATGCTCTACGGCCACCTGGAAACCGAGGAAGACCGGGTGGACCACCTGATCCGGCTGCGCGCCGCGCAGGACGAGACCGGCGGCTTCGTGACCTTCATTCCGCTGGCGTTCCATCCGGCCAACACAGCCCTCCGCCACATTTCCGTGACAACCGGATTCGACGATCTCCGGAACGTGGCCGTGGCGCGGCTGATGCTCGACAACATTCCGCACATCAAGGCCTACTGGGTGATGATGACGCCCCGCATCGCGCAGATCGCGCAGCGCTTCGGCGCCAACGACATCGACGGCACCGTGGTGGAAGAGCACATCTATCACGACGCGGGCGCCACCACCAGCCAAAGCCTACGCCGGCAGGACCTGCTGAGGCTGATCGAGCAGGCCGGCCGCGAACCGTTCGAGCGCGATACTCTCTACCAGCGGGTGATTCGCCGGGAAGGCGAGGCAAACCGCGCCAGCGCGGGCGCCACGCTAACGGTGCTTACCTAAGATTTCCGCGCCCATTTATTCCGGGCGGATGGCGATGTCCAGGAGCCCCGGACGCGCGCCGGCAATGGCGGCCTCGACCGCGGGCGCGATGTCCGCGGCTTTCTCGATGCGCCGTGCCGGGACGCCCAGGGAATGGGCAAGCGCCACATAATCGACGGCCGGCCGGTCGATCTCCATGGCAATGTAGCGGCCGGTCCTCGCGGAGGCGTAATCGGCCTGCGAGCGCATGAAATTCTTCAGCACGTTGTATTCGCGGTTGTTCATCACGATGAAGGTGACGGGAAGGTTTTCGTGGGCGGCGGTCCATAGCGCCTGCGGCGAATAGAGCGCCGCTCCATCGCCGGCAAGGCAGACCACCGGCTGCCTCCCGAGGCCCAGCGAGCACCCCACCGCCGCCGGCATGCCCCAACCGAGCGCACCCCCGCGGAGGAAGGAATACTGCCGGGGCGAATCGCTATTAAGAAAAGCGCGCACATGGCTGGACGTGGCGATCGCTTCATCGACGATGGCGACCTTGGGGCCGATGGCCCGCACCGCTTCGCGGGCGGCCACGAGCGGCGTGACGGCAGTCTCCGCGAATTGCCGTTCGGCTTGCGCGTCGAGGACGGCGCGGCGCGAGACCTGGCGTTCGCGGGCTTTCCGATTGCACTCCTCGTAAGCGGCCGCGTTTCGCCGCGCTTCCCGCTGGAGATGAGGGAACAGAGCTTGGAGCGAGGCCTTTATGTGGCCCACCACGGAGAGCTTTGTGACGTACGTTCTTCCCAGATCCCGCACGTCGGAGGACAACTGAAAGACGTCGCAGCCCTTGGGAACCGCTGGACCTTCCGAATAGAGAATCGTGATTAGGGACTTCCCCCCCAGGGCGAAGATGGCGTCGTAATCCGACAGAATTTCCGCAATTTTCCTCGCCAGGGTGGGAAGGTTTCCGGCCCACAGCGGGTGAGAGGTTGGGAACGGGATACGGGATGGCCAGGATGAGCCGTAGACCGGCGCGCCGAATAGCTCCGCGATCGCAACGACTTCGCCGGCCGCGTCGCTCGAATGAATCTCGTCGCCGGCAATGATTGCGAGACGGCCGGGCTTGACCGACGCCAGGTGCCCGGCGAGCTTCGGCAGGGAACCGGCGATCGCCTCCTGATCAATCGTCGAACGCTCCCCGATTTCGGCCGCGCTCATTTCCTCCATCACGTCCATCGGCAGGGATAGGAATACGGGGCCGCTCGGCGCGGCGCTCGCATCGTGGAAGGCACGGCGCACCAGGATCGGTAATTGCTCGGCGGCGGTTACCTCGCGCGCCCATTTCACGGCGGGCGTGGCGATTCTCACGAGATCGTCGAAAAGCAGGGGGTCCGTGACGGTATGCCGGAGGTCCTGCTGCCCGGCGGTAATCACCAGAGGGGTTTGCGCGATGGCGGCGTTGAGCAGGTTGCCCATGCCGTGTCCAAGCCCGCCGGCGGTGTGCAGGTTGAGGAACCCGGGACGGCGCGCGGCCTGGGCGTAGCCATCGGCCATGGCAACGGCGGAGGCTTCTTGCAGCGCGAGAATGTATTGGAGTTGAGGAGCGCGCAGAAGGGCGTCCATCAATGGCAGCTCGGTGGTGCCTGGGTTTCCAAAGATATACTCGACCCCTTCGCTGGCCAGGATTTCGAGCAGGAGGTCGGCGCCCCGCCGGACGTTCAGCGCTCCGACGGGTGCAATGGGGCTATGAATCATGGCGGTTCTCCTTGTTGGGATAACAGCTTCCGAGGCGACGCCCAGCGCGGTAACGCTGGATATCGCCGTGGCCCATTTCGGGCCGAAACATATATAAGTGTAATTTATTTACGTATTTGTTGCAGCGACGGCGTGGAAAAGCGAGCCGGGCGAGGCCAGTCACGGCGGTTGCCGGATTTCGGCGGATCGCTCCAACATCCGTGTTATCAGACAATTGCGCCGGTTTGGACCACTTCGTCTCGAAACCGCTGCCTTCGCTTTCGCCAAACCGTCTTTATGCTCATTTTGCTTCGGCGGCTCCCGTGCCGGAGCGAAAGGAGATCTCATGCCGCTGCACTTTCTCCCCGCGGGAGGCGGACTCGCGATCCAAAACCTGCCCGGAATCGCCGGGGGACTGCTGGAAGGCCCGCCGGCTGTAGTGAATGCCCTCCTTTCGGCCGATTCCACGCTACCGGAAGCCGGCTATAAACAACCGCTCGGGATATCGCTTCCGTTGGAGAAGGCCCCTGGGGAAGCCTATCCGCTGTGGGCTTTCTGGATGGAAGCGGAGACGGTTTGGGAGCCGCGATTCGGGCCGTTCAAGGAATGGCGCTCGCGGCTTCCAGACTCGCGCCGCGGCGGCCCGCTTCTGGTGGTGGCGCGGGCTCAAGGACGCTGGGATCTTCCGGATCGCTTCAGCCCGGAACTGGCGCGGCTGCTTCAGGAAAAAGACCCGCTTGGAACGCCCGATGGCCGGATGGTGGTTTGCGCCGCGCCGCCCGCGATGCCACTATGTGATTCTCTGCACTCGGCTATCGGATGGTTTCTCGATTCCATGCGGCCCTCCAGCCACGAACCGTTCCCCGCGAATTGCCTGGTGGTGCGGAGCGGCTGCCGGGCGGTGCGCTGGGGCTTGCCGTTCTCCGCGGCCGTGCTGGCGTGCGCATCGCGCCAGAAGCTCGTGGCGCGGCATCCCGATCCTCCCCCTTTTCGTATTCCCCTGCCATGCGGACTGCGTGTACAGACAAACTGGGAAGGCCCTTTTCTCTGGGGCGCCTGGAGAACGGAGGAACAGGCCGAGCGTTTTCTGACGCTGGGATACCGGGCCGGGGCCGCAATTCGCGGCGGGTTGAGCGTGTGCATGGCCAGCGAAGAACGGAGCCGGGCGTTGTTCCACGGCGCTTTAGCTAGAGCCTCGGGCGGTGCGTCCATCGCTCGCGGGACAAGCAACGGGCTGCTGGAGCGCGCCCTCCGCGCGATCACCCGCAACCTTGCGGAGAGCCATGCGGTTCGTCACGCGATGGAGACGCCCTATACGGAACTTTTGCGGACGGCCGCACCCGATGCACTGACTCTCCATGAAGCCGCCTCCCTGCCCGCGGCCGAGCCAATGGGGCCTCCGCCGGAAGACCCTGAAGAAGACGGCGAGGCATCCGGCAAGACATTCCCTCCGGATGACCTTTGCGGAGCATTACAGCAACCACGGGAGGTCCAAATGGTATTTCCGTCCGCCAAGGAGGCCGCGCGGAACGGCGCTTTCAGCACGCTAAAACCGGTTCCGGGCCGTCATGCCGGCAGGATGAAAGCGGCGTAGAGATCCATGACGTTCGTGCCGGTAGGCCCGGTCCGGAGCAGTTCTCCCGTGCGTTCGAAATAGGAATATGAATCGTTGCCGGCCAGGAAGCTTTTGGCCGGGAGGCCCAGCGCTTCTCCGCGGGCCACGGTATGGCCGGTGACGATGGCCCCCGCGGCATCCGTGGGGCCGTCCGTGCCGTCGGTGCCTCCAGCGAGGATGGCGACACCATCCATTCCCCGGGCGGCCAGCGCCGCGGCGAGCGCGAACTCCTGGTTCCGCCCGCCCTTGCCGTTCCCGCGCAAGGTAACGACGGTTTCTCCCCCCGCCAGCAGGCAGAGGGGCGGCTTCGCGGGACGCCCGGTTTTCCGGGCCTCGCGAGCCATTGCCACCAGCATGCGCGCCTGTTCCCGCGCTTCGCCGTCGAGCGAGGTGGTAAGAACCATGGGGCGGAACCCGAGCGATTTCGCCATGCGCGCCGCCTCGCCAACGGCGAGCGCATTGCTGCCCACTATCAGGTTTCGAACCCGCTTGAACAGCGGATCGCCGGGTTTTGGGGTCTCCGGGATCTCCGAGCGAGCGCCGGCTTCCAAGCGGCGGCGCACCGCGGCGGGAACGCGTTTTCGCAAATGGAATGTATCGAGCGCGCGCAGCGCATCTCCGAACGACGACGAATCCGGCGCGGCCGGGCCGGAGCCGATCACATCGAGATCGTCACCGATGACATCGCTCAGCAGCAGGGCCAGAACGCGGGCGGGCGATGCTCTCCGCGCTAGCTGGCCGCCCTTTAGCGCGGAAAGATGTTTGCGAACTGTGTTGATCTCGTGGATACTCGCGCCCGACGCAAGCAGCAGCCTGGTGGTCTCCTGCTTTTCCGCCAGGGTAATTCCCTCGGCGGGCCGCACGAGAAGGGCCGATGCTCCACCGGAGATCACGGCGATCACGAGGTCGCCTTCCTCCGCGCGATCCGCGAACTCCGCGATACGCTCCGCCCCGGCAAGACCCCGCGCGTCGGGCACGGGATGGCCCGCCTCCACAATGGAAACTCGCCGAAGTCTGGCGCCGTGGCCGTCCTTGACGGTGATGACGCCGCCCGCGATGCGCTTGCCAAGCACCCGCTCCACGCCCTGGGCCATGGCGGCGGACGCCTTGCCGGCGCCCAGAAGCCAAACGCGGCGCATGCTTGCCGGCGAATAGCGATGTCGGCCCGCCACCAGCGTATCCTCATCGAAGCGCAAGTGACGCAACACGGCCTCACGGGGAGAGGCGGAGGCAACGGCGGCCCGAAATACCCGCCGGGCAGTTTCGCGAAGATGCTTCTCTCTGCGCGTCAATTTCATCCTCCAAATCCCTTCCCCGCCGCCGGGGCTTGCTAGAAAACGCCGAGACGCAAAATGCGGTCCGCCACCTCTTCCGGCGTCCCCTCGCAGCCGTTCACGCGATGATCCGCCAGGGCGTAGAACGGCTGGCGCGCATCGAACAAACTCCGGAAGCGAACCGGATCGCGGGTAAGCGGCCGGTGATCGAATTCGGCCACGCGGGATGCCAGGGTGCCAAAATCACAATCGAGATAGACGGTGACTCCGTTGCTCGAAAGCCGCTCCATGCACTGCTCGCTCATGCACGCTCCGCCCCCGAGCGCCAGCACCATGGCGTGGCCGCCCTGCACGCGGTGAACGCGCGCCTCGAGGGCATCGCGCTCAATCGCCCGGAACGCTTCTTCTCCCTGGGTATCGAAGATTTCGGAGATGCGCATCCCGGCCGCTTGTTCGATATCGTCGTCAAGATCGAAGAAATCCCAGCCGAGGCGATCCGCAAGCAAGCGGCCCACCGTGCTCTTGCCGCTGCCCATGAAGCCGATCAGATACACCGCGGGAGTTCGAACCAGCTTGAGGATCATCGCTTCCACACCTCCGGCGCGCGTTCGTCGCTGAAGAACGATTGTTGAATGTTCACTCCCCTTGCGTTCCCGCGGGAACGCCGCGCGGCCGCGGTCAGGCCGTGCCGTTGATACGGGCCAGATATTGCTCCACCACGCCTGGCATCAGGCGGGCCGCCGCTATCAGCAGCCATCCCGAGGCGGGCACGACAACGGTTCGCTTGTTCCGCGCGATGCCCCGGCGAATGGCGCTCGCGCACGCTTCGGGAGTGATCGCGAAACGCTCCCGGCGCGAGGACAGCGCATCGGGCGGAGAGCCGGAGAGCGCATGAGCTTGAAATTCCGTCATCACCGAGCCCGGGCAAACGGAAAGAGCCCGAATGCCTCGTCCCCGGTATTCCATTCGTATCCCCTCGGTCCAGGAACAGAGTGCGTGTTTTGAAGCGGAGTACATGCTGAACCAGGGCAGCGTCACTTTGCCGGCAATGGATGAGACGTTCACCACCATACCGGCTTCGGCGGCGCCGACAAGCCGCTCCTGGCCAAGCATCCGCGGCACAATCAATCTCGCCAGTTCAAGCGGCGCGAAGAAGTTGACCTCCCACAAGGCGCGAATCTCATCGATACCGGCCTCGATCGAATTACGGTAGAACCCCACGCCGGCATTGCTGACAAGAAGATCCACGCGTCCGAAACGCTCAAAGGCCCTGGCGGCGATGCGCCGCCGGGTGGCATCACTGGTGATATCGCCGGGAACGAGCACATCCTCCGCCGCCGCGGCCGCGCGGAGAGCCCGCTCATCACGCGCGTTCAGCACGAGCCGCGCACCGGCCCGCCGCAATTCCCCGGCGAGAGCCGCGCCGATACCGCGCGACGCCCCCGTGACCACCGCGACTCTCCCCTCGATTCGCATGATTCGTTCTCCATCCCGCATCGCCGCGTCCCCGGTGGAGCCGCCGTGATGCTTCATCGATAATAGAAGTATGTCCGGCGAGTTGCTGCCTTTATTCCCGCTGCGCGTCGTGGCTCTTCCCCATTCAAGCATTCCTCTGCACATCTTCGAGGAGCGCTACAAAGCGTTGGTAAACGCATCGCTCAAGAATGGGAGCGAGTTCGGCATTGTACTGGGCGAGGATCGCGGCATCGTGAATGTCGGATGCACAGTTTTTGTGGAAGCGGTGACGCGGCGATACGACGATGGACGCCTGGATATCCTTTGCGTGGGGAGGCGCCGCTTCGAAATTCTTCTTCTCGACCATGGGGAAGATGTGCTCCGAGCCAGCGTGCGGTTTTTCGACGACGACGATGCCCGCTCGACGCCCGAGAGCAGACGCGGAGCCGTGAGCGCCTGGGAGCAAGCCAACCCGCTGCTGCCCGAGCCGCGGGATGAAGGCATCGACCCGTCGCTGCCACAATTAAGCTTCCGGCTGGCCGACTCCGTACCGGACCTCGACGTGCGCCAGATACTTCTGCAACTGCGCAGCGAAGAGGAGCGCCTGAAGCAACTCGCCATCTACTTCGGCGGCTACGCGGCACGTCTGGCGAGAATTACCCAAGCCCGGCGTCTCGCGCCGACCAACGGCTATCCAGGCACCACTCCACACGCTACTTAGGACGGCGCGGCGAAGTATGACGACGAATGGACACCTTCATCTTGTGATCGACGCGGACGACACGCTCTGGGAAAACAACATCTATTTCGAGCGTGCGTTCGAGCGCTTCGCCGCGTACCTCAACCACGGCACGCTCGGTAACGCGGAGGTACGCCGGGTCCTGGACGGCATCGAGGATGTGAACCGGGTTCGATTCGGCTACGGCAGCGTGCAATTCGGACACAACATGGTGGCGTGCTTCGAGGAACTGTG
>CAZXBZ010000068.1:0-12097 GCA_964639135.1 uncultured Solibacteraceae bacterium
CCCGCACGGTTGCTTGCACGCGCTTCTCGAAATCCATATCGAGCGCGGGCGGCAGGCCCCACAGTTTTCCGATCACCTGTTTGGCGTACTGGGTGCTCCCAAAACGAACTTCGTCCGTCTCTCCGGCGCCGCCGATGAGCCCCACTTCAAGACCCGCCGCGGGGAAGCCCATCGAAACCGGCATCTGGGTATCCATCACGCCGACAACGCCCAGCACGGGCGTGGGGTAAATCGGCGTACCGAGCGTCTCATTGTAGAGACTCACATTCCCGCCCGTGATCGGCGTCTCAAAAAACGCGCAAGCCTCCGCGATGCCCTCGATCGCCTCCACCAGTTGCGCCATAATCTCCGGGCGTTCCGGATTGCCGAAGTTCAGATTATTGGTGGCGGCCACGGGAAGCGCACCCACGGTGGAAAGATTGCGGCAGCTCTCGGCCACGGCCAGCCGCGCCCCCAGCCTCGGGTCGAGATAGCAATACCGCCCGTTACCGTCGAGCGACATCGCCACGCTCTTGCCTGCTTCCTTGATCCTTACGATGGCGGCGTCGGCGCCAGGCCCAAGAACGGTGTTCGTGCGCACCTGAAAATCGAATTGCTCGTAGATCCAGCGCTTGGAAGCCAGATCGTGCGCGCCGCAGAGCGCAACCAGGTCCGCGGTCAGTCCGCCGCTCGCGAATTCCGGCGCTTCCATCGGCGCTTCGCGGTAGGGCGCCGCGTCGCGCGGCCTGTCGTAGAGCGGGGCTTCGTCGGCCAGAAAGCGGTTCGGCAGATCGGCGGCAACCTCTCCATGGTTGCGCACCACCATCTGGCTGCCCTCGGTGACCACGCCCACAATATGCGCATCGAGATCCCACTTGTGGAAGACGCCGAGCACTTCCTGTTCCCTGCCCTTTTCCGCCACCAGCAGCATCCGCTCCTGGCTTTCGGAGAGCATGATCTCGTAAGGCGTCATGCCTTCCTCGCGCTGGGGCACGTGCATCAGGTCGATCTCTATGCCGAGATGCCCCTTGCTGCCCATCTCGCAGGTGGAGCAGGTCAGCCCGGCCGCGCCCATATCCTGCATGGCCACCACGGCTCCGGTCGCGAGCGCTTCGAGGCAGGCTTCGAGCAGGAGCTTTTCCATGAAGGGGTCGCCCACCTGCACGTTCGGCCGCTTATCCATCGAGTCTTCGTCGAATTCGGCCGAAGCCATCGCCGCGCCCTGGATGCCGTCCCGGCCCGTCTTCGCGCCGACATAGATCACCGGATTGCCGACGCCGTGCGCCGAGGCCAGAAAGATCTGATCCTTGCGCACCACGCCAAGCGCGAAGACATTTACCAGCGGATTGCCGGAGTAAGCATCCTCGAACACGCACTCCCCGCCCACCGTCGGCACGCCGAAGCAATTGCCGTAATGCGCGATGCCCGCGACCACGCCCTCGAGAATACGCTGGTTGCGCGCGCCGTCCTCGGGGTGACCGAGCGTGCCGAAGCGCAGTGAATTCAGGGCGGCAATCGGCCGTGCGCCCATCGTGAAGATATCGCGCAGGATACCGCCCACACCCGTCGCCGCGCCCTGGAACGGCTCAATAAAACTCGGGTGGTTGTGCGACTCGATCTTGAACGCGATCGCCCAATCGCCTCCGATGTCGATCACTCCCGCGTTTTCTCCGGGCCCATGGAGCACGTACTTGCCCTTCGTGGGGAGCTTCTTCAGATGAATTCGCGAACTTTTGTACGAGCAATGCTCGCTCCACATCACGCTGAAGATGCCGAGTTCGGTGATGTTCGGCTCGCGGCCGAGCCGCTCAACGATGCGCTCATACTCATCCGGCTTCAAGTTATGGGCCGCGACAATCTCGGGGGTAATCGTGGACATTGGCTGGTTACACCTCACTCTGTAGGCCGGCGGGGATCCACGAGGATCGCGCGCCAGGCCGGCATGGGGAAGCGCTTCGCCCGCACCAGAGGGCTACAGGCTCCGGAAGCGATTTGGAGATCGAGATTGGCATGTCCCTGGATCTAACCGGCGGGGGCGACATGCTCTGGACGGCCGGCGACCATCGACCGCAGAATGCCGAGTCCGTCGACCGAGCCCATCAGGAGGCTGGTGGCGCGTTCCGGATGGGGCATCATCCCGAGGACGTTCCGTCCCTCGTTCAGGATACCCGCAATGTCGCGCATCGATCCATTCGGGTTATCGATATAGCGGAAAGCCACGCGATCCTCGGCTTCGAGGGCGTCGAGCGTGGCCTCATCGGCGACATACCGCCCTTCGCCGTGCGCAATCGGCACCTGGAGGATGTCGCCTTTCAGCAGAGCGTTCGTGAAGACGGAGTCGCGAGTTTCCACTCGCAGGGAGACCGTCCTGCAAACAAAGCGCAATCCGCTGTTCCGCACGAGAGCACCGGGCAGCAGGCCGGCCTCCACGAGAATCTGAAAGCCGTTACAGACCCCAAGCACCGGGCCGCCCCCGGCCGCGAAGTCCCTGATTGATTGCATCACCGGCGAGAATTTCGCGATGGCTCCGCAGCGAAGATAATCGCCGTAGGCGAAGCCGCCGGGAATGACGACGGCATCCACGCCCCGCAGGTCGCGGTCCTGGTGCCATAGCATCTCGGCGGAATGGCCAAGATCCTCCGTCACCGCGTGGAATGCATCATGATCGCAATTGCTGCCTGGAAACACGACGACGCCGAATCGCATAGGCATAGGAGAGAAATTTCAGTTTAACAGAGTGACGCGGGTACAGGTTCAAAAGGCAGGCGCCCTCCCGCCCGAACGGCCGGACCGGCTTTCCGGGAATGCCATAATCAGTGTGTCTATGACGATCGATATTCCGGCGCTCACCAGGCTCCTGCCCGGCCGGGAGATTCACTGGCGCGAAGAAACCGAATCCACCATGCTCGACGCGTCGCCGCTCGCCCGCCGCGGCGCGCCGCATGGAAGCTTCGTGGGGGCGGATCGCCAGACAAAAGGACAAGGCCGCATGGGCCGCCAGTGGAGTTCCCCCGCGGGCGAAGGGCTTTACGTGACCTTCATTCTGCGCCCCGATCTGCCCGCCAAGGATTCGCCTCTGCTTACCCTCTGCCTCGGCCTTGCCGTGGCGGAAGCCATCTCGCGCGTCGCGGACCTCCACCTCGATCTGCGCTGGCCAAATGATGTGCTCGTGAATGAGCGGAAGCTCGCGGGAATTCTGGTGAAATACGAAGACGGCGCGTTTCTCGCGGGTGTCGGAATCAATATGGAGCAGCATGGCTTCCCCGGCGAACTCGCCACTCCGGCCACCTCGCTCGCGCTTGAAGGGCGCTCGAAGCTGCCAAGGGAAGAACTGCTCGCGGAAATAGCCCGGCTGATCGACAGCCAGATTCAGATGCTCACGAACGGGGGGAGGGCGGCAATCATCGATATGTTTTCACGCGTATCGAGCTATGCCCAGGGTAAACACGTCGAGGTAAATTTCGGCTCCTCCATCGAGCGCGGCGTCACCGGCGGGTTGAACGAAGATGGATTCCTTTGGCTGCTGCTTGCCGGCGGCCGGCGAAAACTGGTGGTGGCCGGCGGCGTGCGTCCCATCGGAAATAACTGACGCAAGGGGGGTGGATCCGCGATGCTGCTGGCACTCGACGCGGGAAATACGAACATCACGGTGGGCGTCTGGGATGGCGATACCCTCGCCGCGCGCTGGCGCCTGCGTACCTCGCGCGACCAGACCGCCGACGAGTGGGGCATCCTCCTGCGCAATTTGTTCGACCTCGCGCAACTCGACCAATCCGTGGTCGATGACGTGATTATCGCGAGCGTCGTGCCGCCGCTCAACGCCTCTCTCCGGAAGATGAGCAGCCGCTATTTTTCACGCGACCCCCTCTTCGTAACCAGCGATCTCGATACCGGCATCGCCATCCGCTACGATAACCCTCGCGAAGTGGGCGCGGACCGCATCGTCAACGCCGTCGCCGCCTTCCACAAATATGGCGGCCCGGTGATTGTCGTCGATCTCGGCACCGCCATCACCTTCGACGTCATCTCGGGTTCGGCCGAATATCTTGGCGGCGTCATCTGCCCTGGAGTCGGCATCAGCATCGAAGCCCTCGTGAGCCGCACCGCGCGCCTGCCGCAGGTGGATTTCCGGAACCCGGGCGGCGTCATCGGCCGCACCACCGTCACGAGCATGCAATCGGGCCTCTACTTCGGCCTGATCGGGATGATCGACGCCCTCGCCGAACGCCTGCTGGCGGAGTTGGGGAGCAAAACGAAGCTGGTGGCGACGGGGGGACAGGCTCCCATGATCGTGAAAGATTCCCGATACGTACACCTCGTTGACGAGGACATCACGCTCGACGGGCTGCGCCTGATCTGGCGGCGTGTACGAAACGCGGCGTAATCCCGAACCCGCGGGCTCGGGAGCCGGCGCGCACCGGTTGGAACAATGGAGACGCAAGCCATCACGAGGCGCGCGGCGTTACGGGCCGCGGCATCAAGCACGCTCGCACCCGCGCTTGCGATCGGCCAGGCGCGCGACCCCATGACGGAGGCGCTCGCGCAAGTGTGCCTCCGGGAGTTCGCCGGGCGGCGCGGAAGCCTATCCTTGGCTCGCGTCGCCGAAGAAACGTTGATCTTCACGTCAAACCCCCGCGCCGTTCATGAAACCCTGTCGAAGCCAGGCTCCACGGTAAAGCCTTTCCTTTTGCGTCATCTCCTTGAGCGTGGCCTTCTGAAGGAAGAGGAAACCTATCCCTGTCCCGGCGGACCCTTGCCGTTCGCCGGCCGCCGCTTCGATTGCTCGCATGCGCCCCAGGGCGCGCCGCTCGACCCTTCTTCCGCGCTTGCCCTCTCCTGCAACCGCTGCTTTCTCCACTGGGCCGAGCGTCTTCGTGAAGATCCCGCCCGTGGCGCCGGTTTCGCCGAGGCCCTGCGTCAATCCGGCTTCTCGGACCGCCAAGTCTTCCAGCAGCGGACCCTGGCTCCGCGGGTGACCAACCCCGCCACTCGGGAAGAAATGCTGCTCCAGGCCCTCGGCGAATCCAACGTCATCACCACACCGCTTACGCTGCTCAATGCGTATCGCCGCCTGCTGGACACCCTGCACCGGGACAAATCGCCCGCGGCGCGCGTGTTGCGCGAAGGCATGCGCGATTGCATCCGTGCCGGCACGGGCTTTGAAGCACGCATTCGCGGGCTCGACCTCGCCGGCAAGACCGGCACCGCCACCTCTCCGGACCGGCGTTCCTTGAACGGCTGGATGCTAAGTTTCTGGCCCGCCGCGCGGCCGGAACTCGTCATGGCCGTTTACGTCGAAAACGGCCGCGGCGGCGTGGAAGCGGCATCCATCACGAGCGCCGCCTGGCGATCCCTCCAGCCGGGGCTGGGCAAATGAAACGCGTGCTTGCACACGTCGCTCTCCTGCTTCTCGCCCGCGTCATCGTAAGCGGCGCCGGCGAAACGCCCGCCTACCGGGTGCGGCTCTTTTGGCGAAGCGTTCCGCCAGCCGTCGAGATTGCTCCGCTGACGCCGTTCTCCCCGGCTCGCGCGCCCCGCCTGCGCTTCGAGGATGGCGGCGAGGCGCTGCTGCGCAAACCTCTCACCCTGCGCGCGGATGACTCCATGCTGCTCGCCGGCACACGCTACCCCGCGCGGAGCGCGCGCATCGTGGCCGACGGCGAATTCCGCCTCCGAACGCCCGGCGGCGAATGGGGAACGCTGCGGGGCTCGCTTTCCATCTGGTCCTCCGAGGAGGAATTACAGCTCGAGGCCACGCTGCCGCGCGAGGAATACGTCAAAGCCGTGCTCTCCGGGGAAGCGGGCGGCCTCCGGCAGCCCGGCGCTCTGCGCGCCCTCGCCGTGGCCATCCGCTCCTACGCCTTCGCCAGCGCGGACCGTCATAAAAGCGAAGGCTTTGACTTTTGCGACACCACCCACTGCCAGGACCTCCGCCTCGCGGCCCGCCGCGCGGAACTGGACGCCGCCGTCGAGGACACCGCCGGAGAGCTCTTGTGGCACGGCGGCGTCCCGGTGGCCGCGTATCATCATGCCGATTCCGGCGGGCGCACCGAGAGCGCCCAAGCGCTATGGGGCGCAAACGCCCCCGCCTGGATGGAGGGCCGCGCGGACCCCTACAGCAATCAGCCCGCGCCCTTCACCTGGAGCGTGCGTCTCGCGAAAGCCGATGTCGCGCGCGCGCTCCGCGCCGAGGGATTCGCGACAACGCCGCAACCCGCCGTGACGATTCTCGCCCGTACTCGCTCCGGCCGCGCCGCGCGCTTACTCGCGGGAGGGCGGGAAATCGCCGCCGCCGATTTCCGCTTCACCATCGGCCGGCAACTGGGCTGGCAATACCTCAAAAGCGATCTTTATGACGCACGGGACGACGGCGAGTTCATCCGCTTCAACGGCAGGGGAAGCGGCCATGGCGTGGGCCTCTCGCAGAAAGGCGCGGAAGAAATGGCGCGGCAGGGCGCCGGTTATCGCCAGATCCTCGCGTTCTATTTCCCGGGCACCCAGATTGGCGTGAGCGCCCAGGGCATCACGTGGCGGCTGCTGCGCACCGAACGCCTCCGCTTTCTGTTCGCGGAAGGCGCTGAAGACCGTGCTTTCACCGCCATGGCAAGCCGCGAACTCGCCCGCCTTGAAGCGGAGACCCATTACCGGCTGCGGAACGAATGGACCATCCGTATTTACCCGAATCTCGATCTCTATCGCAACGCCACCGGCCTCGGCGGAGACATCGCCGCCGCCGCGCAACACCGCGAGATTCAGTTCCAGCCGCTCGCGGCGCTGCGCGCGCAAAGCAGCCTCGCCGCCACCGTCCGGCACGAACTCGCGCACGCGCTCCTTCTTGAGGAATCGCGACGCCCGCTGCCCGAATGGCTGCAGGAAGCGCTCGCCCGGCGCTTGAGCGGCACACCGGCCGCGCGGACCGCATCGCTCCCAGGCTGCGCCGGAGTCAGGCAATTTGAAGATCTCGAACGCAAAATGGATGGAGGCGCGGCAGCCCGGCGCGAAGCCGCCCTCGTAGCCGATTCGTTCCTCGATCTGGCGGTAAAGCGCGGGAGCCGGGAAACCGTTCTAGGCTGGCCCCGGACGGGTTTTCCCGGCGACCACGATGAAGTTCTCCGAAGGCTGCTTCGTGAGGCGTGCCACGAGTGAAAGAACAAACAGCCACGCCAGAATCGCAAGAACAATGCCGGCGCCGAAACGCAAAATCATGCTCGCCGTCGCCATCGGCACTCCCTCGATTCCAGGCGTCCAGCCGATGAGCGCTTGGGGAATCCAAAGACCGGCAACCGCCGCGAACAGACATCCCAGCCAATAGAGCGGGCGCCGTAACACCCGGAGCGCCACTCGCTGCCAAAGCCGGACGCGCCCCCGCCGCAGCGCGGCGGTCGCGAATCCCGCGAACGAAGCAAGCAGAATCCCCGGCAGAAAGAACCATCGAACCGCATCGAGAACGCCCACGAAGACGGCGTTTACCGTGTAGAAGCTCAGAGGTTTCTGGGAAGCCATCGTCAGCCAGGACGCCACGGGTTTGGCCCAATCGAGTGTATAAGCCGAAAGTGAATTCACCGCCGTTAAGAGAGCGCCGAACACCACAAACCAGACAAACACCCACGGCAGCGCGGCCAGCGACCGCCTCGGGATGGAAGTTCGCGGCAGATGCAGACCCTCGGACGAAACCGCCCGCAAGGGATGGTGCGCGGTGTAATACGCGCAGTAGCTCCAAATCATGAGCAGCAGCAGCGCCGCCACAAGCAGCAGAAGCAAAACCACCGACCCGGCGACCAGCGGGATGTTCGAGACCGGCAGGTAGAGCCACCCCCAGAATCCCACGAACAATACGGGCAGCGCGATCAGGTTCGCCGCGAGCAGACCCGGCCCGTGAAACACAACTCTCGCGGCCTCCGCGAATGCCGAACCCCGGTTCTTCACGGCGCTACCTCCAGTTGCATGCTAGCCGTCGCCGCCTGGTAGCCAGGCTGATACATCGGCCGCGCGCTCGCCGGGCTCACCTTGAAGCTCCCGGGGTTCACGACTCGAAGGATGTGAGTAAACTGCCGCTGGCCGCGCTCGAATTCATACTGGAAGATCGCCGCGCGGTCGTCGCGATACTCCTTCGCCGAGGGCTCCCAACTCCACCAAGGCGGCCTGCTCTCCAGCTCGAACGATTCACGCCGGTCAATGAATTCCGTACCCGAGGGAATCGGGTCCTCAATCATCAGGTAGCGCCATTCGCTGCCCGAAAGCGTCAGGCGCGAGGCGAACACATCGCCCGGCTTCAGCGTCTCGGGCATCGGCGCCAGACGATACACCGTGCGGCCATCGAGGGACACGGGCCGCAGCAGGAAATACTCCCGCAGCAGATTCAGCCCAACGGTTCCTTCGCGCTCATGGCCTTCCGGGCGTGAATAGTAGCGCCCGGTGGCGGACCAGTAAACGCGACCTTCACCCGTCGCCACCACTCTGATCCGCCGAGCCTCACCGCGGATCGCACCCGCCGCGCGCTGGACGCGGGGGACATCCAGCTTCAATGCGTCACCAGCCGTGAACCGCGTCTTGAGCGCGCTCTCCCCGTCGAGGAAGACCTCCACCTCCAGGTTGGGCTTCAATTCACCGCTTCTCGCGAGGTAATCCGTCAGCCCCATCACCACCATGGCCGTGGTCTTGGTGCTCTCCCAGTAGTAACCGTTCGAACGGTTCGCCGCGAGCCACATCGCCGCGGGTTCGATCAGTTCGCTATCCGGCTTCGCGGCCAGCAGAAACTTGAGTGCGAAGGCGGTGGTCTCCGCGGACGTGTTGTAAGAGATCCCCATCAACTCGTCGCGCGCGCCCTGCCAATGCACCGTGCCGTCGCGCGTGGCCGCGCGTTCCACGGCCGCGACAAATTCCGGTGTGCGCGCGTCCGCGGCCGCGTGCAGCGCGAGGCCCGCCAGAGCCAGCCCGTGCGTTGTCATGGCGCGGCGTTGGGCGTAAAGCATGTCCTGCACCACCGTGTCCGTCTTGCCGCCGCCCAGCAAGGCGAACCCGATGAATGCGCGCAGATCCGCCGGAATCGTCTGCTCCTCCAGCAGCCGCGACCGCAGCCAGTTCCGCGCCTCTCCCATGCGATAGTCTTCCACCTCATACCCGGCTTTCCGCGCCTCCTGAAGCCCGTAAAGCACGTACGCGGTCATGAAGTCGTGGCTCTCGTCGGAGACCCACCAGCCCCATCCTCCGTCCGGATGCTGATGAGAATAGAGCCGGTCCAGCCCGTCTTTTACTTTCCGGTTCAGTTCGCCACGGTCCACTTTCGAGGGGACTTTCAGATCCGTGAGAGCCCGCGAGACAAGAATGTTCGGCAAAAAGCTCGACATCACCTGTTCCGTGCATCCGTAGGGATAACTCGTCAGGTATTCGAGCGCGCCGAAAATGCTGCCCGCCACCGAGGGTGATATCTCGATTTCCAGGGAACGCGAATCCGCGATGGCGTCCTCCGGGAAGCGAATCTCGAATTCCTTCGCCTCGCTGCCGGCCTTCATCGAGCCCGTGCTCGAAACGAGCGATTCGATCCCGAAGGGCCGCACCGGCAGGGTCAGCTCCACGGCGTCCGATTCCTCCGTGCCCAGCGCCTTGCCGGTGATCTTCACCTCCCCCGGCTTCAGCGCGCGCACCCGGTAGCGCGCCACCGCTTCCCCGTGCGAGTCAACTTCAAGCGGTTGCACGGCCGGACCAAGCAATTCGAGCCCCTCCACCGCCAGCGACGTTTCGATGCGCCGCGGCGCAGTGAGATAGTTCATCACGATGGCCGAGATCTCCACCTCGTCGCCCGCGGTAAAGAAGCGCGGCACGGCCAGCCGCAGAATGAGATTCTTCCGCACAATCCGCCGGTCGGTCGCGCCGCCGACCCGCGTTTCCGAGGCCACCGCCCGTGCCGTTGTCCGCCACGTCGTCAAAGCGTCCGGCCACGTAATGTCCGCGCGGGCGCGCCCGTTCGCGTCCGTCTTCAAATCCGCGAGCCACAGAGCCGTATCCGGGAAATACTTTCGCACCTTCGGATCCACATACCGCTCGCTCTTCAACTGCGCCAGCGTCTTCGGCCGTTTTCGCGCCGCCAGTTGAATACGCCGTTTGCCCGCCTCCCCGGAAAAGTAGTAATCCATCGAGTTCACGGTATAGACCCGGTTGTATCGCTCCCCCCAGAAATACTCCTCGATGCCGGGGACGATCTCCCGGCGGATAGCGTAAATGGCCTCGTCCACCACCCCCAGGCTGATTTCCGCGTTCGCGGCCGGCTTGCCCTTCCAATCCTTTGCCTCTACCTGAATCGAGCCCTTTTCACCCGGCTTGAATTGCGGCTTCGATGCCGTCACCGCGATATCCAGCTTTCGCCGCGCGGCGGGCACTTGGATCTTCCGAGTGCCCGAATAGTAACGATTGTCCTTGAGGAAGGAGGCGCTCACAAACACATTCGGCTCAAACTCCTCCGTGATCTTAAGCGGGAAGCGCGCCGTGCCATCCTCGGCGATCACTACTTTCTGTTCGTAGATCTTGCCGGCCTCCACGCTGACGAGCACGGGCGTCCCCGGCGCGCCCGCCACCACCAGAATCCGCGCGATATCCCCAGCGGCGTAATGCGCCTTGTCCGGGATGATCTGAACCTCGCGGGATTGGCTCCAACTCCAGCCCCCCGCCGCCCCGGTGACCCACAGATAATCCTCCCGCTCGATCCGCCGCCCGTTCCCGTCAACGGCGCGCGCCACCAGAACCAGCGAGCCGCTTTCCTGGACGGGAATCGTCCCCGCCGCCTTGCCGGTGTTATCCGTACGCACGTCCACCGCGCGCAGCGGAGTGTTTCGCGCGCGCCCATCCTTCCATTCCCGCCGCTCGACGGATACACGCACTGGCGTCGAAACCGCGCCGCCGTCGTAGCGCCGCGTATCCACGGTGAATTCCACCAGATCGCCGGGCTTATAGACCCATTGCGATTTCGTCAGGCCCACATGGAACGCGCCGTAGGTCGCCACGAACGACGTGCCGCCCTGAATCTCCCGGTTCGCGCTATCCCTCACCTTGGCCTGCACCCGAATACGCTCGTCGAAATGTCCCTCGTTGAGCGCCAGCGGAATGCGCACCGTCGCCTTGCCCTCGCTGTTGAGCGTGGCCGTGCCCTTCGCCTTCTCCTCTCCGTAATAGCCGTCGAACTCCTCCATTGGTTCGAGTTCGAAGTTATCGTTGTCGCTCGGATCGCGGAAATAGTGGTAATAGCGCGCGGCATGGATCGTCCACTCCACCGCCGCGTTCGTTACCGGTTCGCCGAAGTAATACCGCGCGTCAATCTCGATCTCCGCGCTTCTCCCCTGCAGCACGAAAGGTTCACGCGCGGTGACTTTCACTTCGTATTCCGGCTTCTTGTACTCTTCCACGTAAAAGCCGCCGGCCTGAGGATATTCGCCGAGTTCGACCTGCACGGAATAGTAGCCGAGCGGCGCGCCCGCGTCGAGCTTCAGCTTCCCGTCAAACGAGCCGTAGTCCGAGATCACATGGTCTCGCTCATAGATGCGCCGCCCCCGGTCGTCCTGTACGAAGACCTTTGCCGTGCGCTGCTTGGGCACGGCATAGCCATCCGGCCCCTCCAGCCGCACAATACCCTTGAAATGCACTTCGTCACCCGGCCGGTAAACCGGCCGGTCCGTATAGATATAGCCCTTATAGTTCTCCGATTCCGAACGGCGGAACGTCCATCCGCCGATGCCGGCCGCGGCTACGTCCTCTCCCCGGCGCGCCACCAGCAGCACTTCGTCCGTGATGCTTTTCTCAATCTTCGGAAGCGTCTCGGTCAGCATCCCTCCGGCCGGGGTTTTCCATTCGGCGACGCGTTCGCGCCCGGCCACCAGCGTCACATCCGCATCGGGAATTGCCGCGCCGGTTTTCCGGTCCATCAGCACTGAATAGAGTTTGCCGTCCGCCACCTTGCTGGTAAGGACGACATCCGTCACCATCACCACCGTGTAAGCCGCGAGATCCTTGTTCACGGCCTCCACCAGGTAGAGGCCCTTCTCTTTCACCGGAACCGGCACGGCCAGGCTGTTCCAGCGTTCCCTGGCCGCCACCGTCTGCTTCCATGCACTCACCAGTTGCCGCTCAT
>CAZXBZ010000069.1:0-3934 GCA_964639135.1 uncultured Solibacteraceae bacterium
GCATCGGGGAGGGGCGCGTTGATATCCCGCCCGCCAAGCAGCGCGGTACCCTTCGACCCCGCGTAGGATACCCGTGTCACCAAGGAGGAAGACAGTTGCCGCTCCAGCGTGAGGTTCCAAGCCTGGTTGTACGGGTTGCGGTTCGACATGCTGTATGCCGTAACCGACATCGGCAATACAAACGCGACATCCTTGGGCGGTACCAATGCGCTTGTTCCAAACGCGCTGATTCCAACCTTCGTAAACGGATTTCCGCCTGGGAAGCCGGCGTACGGTTCGCTCATCGAGTTCACATCGGTACCGCGAACCGTGACCGATGAACCGAATGGCGCCTGGTTCGCCTGGCCGTTGGTTGAGATGGTGTTGGGCGTGTCGTAGAACAGGCCGTAACCAAGCCGCAGGCTGGTTTTGCCATCGCCGGTTAAATCGATCGCCAGGCTGAGGCGAGGCGCGAAATTCTTCCAAGCGGTGCCGTAGACTCCGGCCGGGATTCCAGGATCCCCCGCATAAAGGATATCCATCGGCGCATTGTCAAAGCGCGACGATTGGGCTCCGGGGTTCCATCCGACCAGCCGCCCCAATTTGTCCGAAAACGGGAAAAACGGCTCCCAGCGCAACCCGGCGCCCAGTGTCACGCGCGAGGACAGACGCATCGTGTCCTGGAAGAAAAGCCCGAATCGGTGAAAACGAGTCTCCTTAAATTCCCCCGAACTCTGCTGGAACCGGGAAAACTTGCCCAGCAGAAAGTCCGCGGGCGCGTAACCGGAAAACCCCGCCGCGTGTTCGAAGTAAAACCGTCCATTCGCCCGGAAGTTTCCGGCGTTGTCGCCAAGTCCGTAGCCATATTCCCCGCCAATACTAATCTGATGGCGGTTGTTCATCCACCGCACGACGTCGGAGGCCTGATACTCACGCCGCGGACAGGTCTCGGTTTCCGCGGTGTTGAAGCCCGTAAATGGCCCCTGCACGGAAAGATAAAGCTGCCGCGCTGTATCCTCCACGATATTTGAACCGAGCCCAACCCACCCTTGCGCAGGCAGAATCGGCTCCATTCCTCCGATCGTGCGGTTGAAACCAAATGTTGCGTGGTTGGTCAATGTGGGGGAGAACGTGTGCGTGTCGGCAATCGAGACGCTGTAATTACGCCATGCCGAGGCCGGCGTTATCTCCAGATAGTTGCTTGGGTTGAGAAAACCGGGCACCGACGCTTTTGAGATACTGACACTCCCGGAGACCCGGTTCGTATCCCCGAACGAATGGTCGCCCTTTACCAGAAACTGATCATCGTTGAAGTTGTCGGTGGTCGTGGTGATAACCCGACGGCCGCCCGCTGTCGGCAGCGGAATAAAGTTCTTCGTGAAGGCGGTCGCCACCGGACTCATCAACGATTGAGGAACCTGATTATTCGGGAACGGCTGCTGAGTCGACGGGTTGAGGAGAACCTGGCCCGGCAACAAGTCCGAGAAATCCCCGTTCCGCTCGTCCGCCGTCAGAACCTCATTGAACTGAGTGGAGGGGACTCGGCGGATTCGCGTTCCCTGATAGGAAAAGAAGAAGAAGGTGCGATCCTGGCCATTGTAGAACTTTGGCAAGAATACCGGCCCGCCCAGTGTGGCTCCAAACTGGCCGCGTTTGAGCCCATCGTCCTCGCGCTCATTCGGTTTATCGGCTTTCGCCGGCGCAAAAAAGTTTGTGGCGTTCAAAACGTGGTGGCGCAAGTAGCCGAAAGCGCTGCCGTGAATCTGATTGGTTCCCGACTTGGTTACCGCGTTGACCACTCCGCCCGAGTTGCGGCCGAATTCCGCGCTGAAGTTGTTGGTTTGGACACTAAACTCCGCCAGAGCATCCGGATTGGGCATCGGACTCGGAGCGTTATTGTAGTGATCGTTATGTTGAGCGCCGTCGAGCATGTAGTTCACCGTGTTTCCGCGGCCGCCGTTCACCGATACTGGAACAACGCCGGGATACGTCGAATCCGACGTGACGCCTGAACCCTGATAAGTCTGCACACCCGCGACCAGACGCATCAACTGCAGGGCATCGCGGCCATTCAAGGGCAGGTCTTCGATACGGCGCTGATCGACAACCGTTTTGAGGGTGCCGGTCTCCGTGTCAACGTGCACTACCGAAGCCTCCACCTCGATTGATTCCGTCACGGAGCCGATCCCAAGAATTGGATCCACGCGTGCAGTTTCATTCACTTGCACGCGGATGCCGGTTGCTTCATAACGTTTGAAGCCGGCCATTTCCACCTCGATCCGATACGAGCCAATTGGCAGCGCGCGGAACGTGTAGGCTCCCGCGCTGTCGGCGGTTGCGGTCCAGCGAGCGTTCGTAGCTTCTTGAACAGCCGCAACCGTAGCGGTGGGAATCACCGCGCCAGTCTCGTCCTTGACGACGCCCGCAATTGATCCGGAGGGGTTCTGGGCGAACCCGGCGGCGGTCAAAATCAGTAGGAACACGGCAACTCGCGCCATGAGCCGTTTCACATGTAGCATATTTTTCTCCCCAAGCTAGGATCAGGGTCAATTTATCATCACTTTTCGCTCGGATCAAGACTTTTTTTGAAACTTCGTTTTGTAGGTAAAACATCCATTCCCTGAGATGGCATAGTCAGGGTGTGAAAACCAGTAAATTTCGCTTGAAAGAGCGTGTGGTTCTTGTATTTCGGAAGCTGGAAGAGACAGAAAGTACGATGCAGCCGCCGTGGCGGCGGGCCGAGCGAAAGGGCAGGGGGCGCTCCACGTCATTCACGGCACTTTAAGGCAATAAGGGCGGGATCTGGCGGCGCCGAATGTGGACCCGGCCCGCTTTTCTATCGAGTCAACAGGGGGGCAGCGCCCAGTCAGACCGAGCGAAGTTCGCTAGAGATCGCGGTAGCGGCATCGCGAACCGCGGCGATCAGACGTTCCGGGTCGCGGAATCGCATCTTCGGCACGGAAATGCTAACAGCCGCGACAGCGTGACCCTCCTTCCACAGAATCGGCGCGCCGACGCAGTTGCCTCCAAGCGCGCTCTCTTCGGAATCCATGGCGTACCCTCGCGCTCGCACCAGTTCGAACTCTTTGCTCAGGGAGGCCTCATCGATGGTTGTGTTTGGCGTAAACCGAACGAGGCCAAAGGCGCGGACCAGCTTTTCCGTCCTGTCCTCCGTTTGAAACGCCGTAATGCACTTGCCGAGCGAACTTGCATGAGGAGGCAGAATGGCGCCCACCGCGTTTCCCATGTGAATCCGATGCGGGCTCTCGACGACGGCCGTTACTTCGATGTGGTTCTCGAACAAGTAGGCCAGGCTGATTGTTTCACCAAATTCCTGACTGAGCAGCCGCATATAGTGCCGGGCGATCTCAATAATCCGGCTCGATA
This sequence comes from uncultured Solibacteraceae bacterium, assembly GCA_964639135.1. Classification (GTDB taxonomy): domain Bacteria; phylum Acidobacteriota; class Terriglobia; order Bryobacterales; family Bryobacteraceae; genus JACTMJ01. The sequence continues at coordinate 3,367 of CAZXBZ010000069.1, forward strand.
GCTGATTCGAAGCAAGAACCGCGGCAGCGCCCAGGGCAAACCGATCGCCATCAATGCGCTGCAAATATCCAGCGATTTCAAACGTACGCAAAATTCGAAACACGGAACTCTTGGGTAATTTAGCGTATCGAGCCACTTCACTGAGGGCTAACGGCTCTCCGATGCGCTGAAAAATCTCAAGGATGCGGAGAGCGTTCCCGATCGCTCGGGAGTAATAGCGTTCAGACTCTGGGGTGGCGGTGGCGGGCGATGGAGTAGTTTTGTTTGGCATAGCCTCAGATCGTTCCAATTTCTGAGTTACCTGTTTGAATATGACACGCCTCGCCAGCTAAAGCAAACAATACGAGTCCCGATATGGCATGATTTCGGGTATTATGATTACCTCCTTCACTTGGTTCTGCCCTCCGCCAGAATGGTCCGTTGATCCATCAAATTCACGGGTTTCCCTCCGGACTTCGGCCGGAACGGATTTCTGGCAGCGCACTCATTACGGCTTTCGCGCCGATAACGGCCACTTTTTCCACACCAAAATCGAGGGGGATTTCCTCCTGACGGGGACGATCCGTTC
>CAZXBZ010000069.1:3944-12064 GCA_964639135.1 uncultured Solibacteraceae bacterium
GCTTGATGGTCCGGTTTTCGGAAGATTGCTGGCTGAAAACCTCGGTGGAAGCCGATACGCCACACCCGCACCTCGGAGCGGTTGTCACAAACTCCGGCTATTCGGACTGGTCCATCGCGCCTTTCCCGCCAAGCCCAGAGCTTGCGTACTCCCTGCGGGTTCGCCGCAAAGGGAACGATTTCGAGGTGGAATACGCGTGCCCGGACAGCAAGGAGTGGAGGCCCATCCGCATTGCGCATCTGTCTCCCGGCGAAGACCAGGCCGCGCTGGTGGGTTTCTATGCATGCAGCCCCAAAGGGAACGGGTATAACGCGGAAGCAGATCTTTTACTGTCTCACCAGTAAAACGCTGTTTTATTTTCGTTGACACTGTTTTTGGGCAATGTTATGCTGGCCCAGAAATGCGCACACAGACGAAATCTTCACTTCACGGTGTTTTTGCGGCTTTAGTTACTCCGATTGACGAGAGTGGCCGCGTCGACCTGGATACGTTCGATCAGGTCGTTAATTTTGTTATTGACCGCGGCGTCGACGGCATTGTGCTTGGCGGGGGTACCGCCGAGTACCCACATTTCACGGTCGAGGACCGGGTATCGCTGATTCACCGCGGCATCGCCACGGCGAACGGGCGGAGCCGGGTACTCGCCAGCGTGGGTACTTCATCGATTCACTCGACGCTGCGTCTCGCGAACGAGGCCGCGGCGGCGGGCGCGGACGCGCTGCTAATCACAATGCCGTATTTCTTCCGCTACGCGCAGGAGGATCTGGCGGCCTTCACCACGGAGGTATGCGCATCGGTATCCATCCCGTGCCTGCTCTATAACCTGCCCGGTTTCACGAACCCCATTGAGGTGGAAACAGCGGTCGAACTCCTGTCGTCCATCCCCAACCTGGTTGGCATGAAGGATAGCAGCGGCAACGTGAACGCCTTCACCCCCCTGGCGGAAGCCGCCGCGGAGCAGGGCTTCAGACTCTTCGTGGGGGAAGACAGCGTAATCCTGCCCGCATTGCGGGCGGGCTGGGACGGCGTCATTTCTGGCATCGCGTCCTTCGCGCCCGAGATCGTCACGGCGATCTATCGCAGCTACCAGGAAAACGACCTGGCGAAAGCCGAAGCGCTGCAGAAGAGCCTTGCCGAGGTCATTGAGTATATCGTCCAGTTACCCATTCCTTGTGCTGTCCGGACGCTCCTGAAGGCGCGGGGCATCGACAACGGCCCGCTTCATATCCCTCTCTCCTCGCACCGGCAGGCCCAAATCCAACGGATGCTGTCGTGGTTCGAAGGCTGGGCCGCCGCTCAGCCCCTTACGGAACAGAGTTTGGCTCACAAATCCTAATACGAAGAATACGAGATCTCGGCCGGGAGGCTCTCATGGAAATTATTGGCGTTATACCGTCACGTTTTAAGTCCACAAGACTGGAAGGCAAGCCACTTGCCGACATCAATGGAAAGCCCATGGTGCGGCATGTGTACGAAGCGGCTTCGAGCGCCGCGGAACTGCACTCCGTCGTCGTTGCCACCGATGACGAGCGAATCGCCAGCGCCGTCCGAAGCTTCGGCGGCCGGGTGGTGATGACCCGCGCGGACCACGCTTGCGGCACCGACCGCGTGGCCGAGGTGGTTGCCGCGAGCAACGCGGGCATCGTGGTGAACATTCAGGGGGACGAACCGCTGCTCGACCCGCTCATGATCGATGAGTGCGTCCAGGGGCTCAGGTCGAACCCCGGCGTCGGAATGTGCACGCTGGTGAAGCGCGTCGGCGAGGAAACCTACAATGACCCTTCGGTGGTCAAGGTGGTTCGCGATATGCGCGGCCGGGCGCTGTATTTCACGCGTTCCCTCGTACCCTATCCGCGCTTCCGGGGACCGGAGTTTCAGGTACTCGAGCACATAGGCATGTATGCCTACACGCGCGAATGCCTGGAGCGGCTCACGCGGCTGCCGCAAACGCCGCTCGAACTTGTAGAGGGCCTCGAGCAATTGAGGGCGCTCGAGCACGGCATTGCGATTCAGGTCGTGGAGACGAAGTCCACGCGCCATCTTGTATCCGTGGATACACAGGAAGACCTCGAACGTGTCCGCCTCATTATGGCCCAGGAGGTTGTCCGGTGAGACCCGCGGAACAAGATCTGCAGCATATGCGGGAGTCTCTTCCGGAGACGACCCGCGCACACCTCGATCGCGCGGTTCAGGCCATTGTCAAGGCGAAAAATCGCGGTGGCCGCGTGATCGTCGCAACCGGCAGCGGACCGAATATCCACGAGGGAATTACGACCTTGATCGCGGAAATGATCCGCAAGGAACTGGTGGACGGCGTCCTCACCAGTTCCGCCGTCGTGGCGCACGAGATGGCGGGCACGCTTGACCGCGTGAAACGCGTGGTTCTCGATGAGGCCCTGCCAAATCTCCCGTTACAACTGCTCCCGCGCGGACGCATCTTCGAAATCACCGAGCTTCCCGAATCCTCTCGCGCTCAAATGGAGACGGAGTTCGCGGAAGGCTGGGATCTCTATGACCGCCTTGCGGCAGCCCCTGGGAAACGCATTATCAAGGCCGCGGGAAACATGGCCTGGCCGCTTGGGCTCCGGACCGAGCGACTGGCGCACGAAATTCAGGGCGCGGCCAGCCAATATGGCGTATCGCTCGAAGCGTTTGCCGGCATGGGAGCGGACCCTCTGACGATGATCGGAGCGGGCGCGCGGCGCGGCGTGCCGGTGCTGGTATCCATTCCGCAGCTTGTGGGGGGCGGCGCGGTTGGAATCGCGATCGGAGACTCTATCTCGATCTCCCGCCGCGCCCGCGCCGTCGCGGATCTGCTGGGGTCGGCGGATGTCATTATCGAATCCGCCATCGCACTCACGCAAGAAATTCACGACGGGCCTCTCGAGACGTACACTGGTCATGGGATCTGGGCGCATTGGAATCATTTGCGCACCTTTAGCCTCGATGGCCGGACACTCGTCCGAATAGACCTCGACCCTAACCTGGAGCGCGCCTGGAACAAGGAGCGCGAGGGGTCCGAAGTGCAGGCGGCGATCAACGAGGGGCGGCCAAAGACGAAACTGACGGGCATCCCATTCCGCATGGAGATGTCCGGATTCGCCCGGCTGGAAAGCAGTATTCCAGTGACCGCCGACATCGGCGTGGCATGGCCCGTCCTGGCAACCGAGGTGGAGAAGGCGCTGGGGACAAAACTGGATTTTGTCCCAGCCCCCCAGGAGACGGAACACGGCAAGAAAGTTCGGGAATGGATTACGAACGAGGTGCACTACGTCGACCGGCTGCGTATGTACCAGGAAGCGCAGTCAAGGTGGTCTAACCAGTGAACACTGTTCAAAAGCACTATAAATGGTATGTCGTTGGGATGTTGTGGTGGATTGCCTTCTTCAACTATGCCGACAGACAAGCCGTCTTTTCCGTTTTCCCACTGCTAGAAAAAGAATTTCATCTCAATCATGTCGAACTGGGCCTGCTGGGCTCTTCCTTCGCCTGGGTCTACGGCCTTTCCGGGCCGCTCGCGGGAGCGCTGGTGGATCGCATCCGGCGCAAGTTCGCGATTTTAGCGGGGCTGCAGATTTGGAGCCTCGTGTGCATGGCGACGGCGCTCTCGCGCAACTTCGGACAGCTCCTATTTTTTCGTGCCGCAGAGGGGCTGGGTGAGGCAGTCTATTTCCCCGCTTCCATGTCCATGGTGAGCGATTATCACGGGAAACGGACACGGTCGCGCGCCATGGGAATCCACCAGACCGCCGTTTACATCGGAGTCATCGCCGGAGGTTACTTGGCCGGCCTCATCGCGGAACATCACGGATGGAGAACTTCCTTCGTCATTTTTGGCGGCTGCGGCGTGGTGCTCGGGCTGGTCTTGCGCCGCTTCCTTATCGAACCGCAACGCGGCGCGGCCGATCTTGAGGATCTGCGCGGAACGGGGCAAAGCGAAACCCGGCAGAAAGTTTCAATACGCCAGTTCTTGAAAATCATGTGGCGCACGCCCACGGTCATGCTTTTGATGGCGGCGTTCATGTGCGAGAACTTCACCGCGATGGTCATGTTCACATGGCTGCCCATGTACCTGTACCAGACATTCCACCTCAGTCTGGCCATGGCGGGCCTGACGGCGACTCTGTACGTGCAGTTCAGCAGTATGCTCGGATCTCCGCTGGGCGGCTGGCTGGCGGACTCTCTGCGCCGGCGCCTGCCAGGCGGCCGTATTCTGGTGCAGGCCATTGGCATCTTTTTCGAGGCGCCATTCGCCGCGGTGTGCGTGCTGACCGGATCCTACAAACTCCTCATTGTGTGCCTGATCGGTTGGGGGCTCGCACAAGGTTTCTACCAGGCAAACATCTTCGCCTCCGTCTTCGATGTAATCCAACCCGAAGTGCGAGGCACGGCGACGGGATTCATGAACATGATGGGGTGGCTGGCCGGAGGCGGCACCGCGCCGGTCATTGTGGGCTATCTGTCGGAACGGATCGGCCTGAGCCACGCCATGGCCATCACGTCGCTTTCGTATGTCATGGCAAGCGTTTTACTGCTCATCGCGGTCTTCTTCACCGCCCGAAAAGATACGGAGCGCATGCAGGCCTCCCTGGTGTACGAATCAAATCCATCCTCATAGGCTGGAAATCACTATGCACCGATGCCTGATTTTGTTCCGAACCGCGGGGACATCTGGATACCGCTAGCCACGGACGAGGCGCTTACGGGCGGACGCGACATTAGCGGCGGCGCGGACGCGATCCGCTCAACCACGCCCGTGAGCTACTCCATGGCGACGAACAACTACGCGGAACGAGGAGCCTCGACGGCATGGCGCCTTTCCACGCGCGGGCCGGATACGGCGGCCGCCGCGCCGGAGACGCGTATCCCTCACCAAGAAATTCCGGCACAACTGTATCCCGTTCATCGGAGTATTTCCCGATTCTTATCAGGCCGGCACCGAAGTACCGATTAGCCGCCGGCCTCCACGAAGTCACTAGCAATCCGGACGCGGGCCCGTATCGACGACGCCGGGCGGGGGATCTTCCCCCATTACCCGATCGAGTACGTCCTCCCACGGTGAAAACCGCACAGGATTTGGAAGAGACGATGGGCGATGAGTTCGTGAAGGGTCAGAAGTTCCCTGTTGGCCTTGAAGATTTTCTCGGGGTCCAGGGAGTTCCTCACGCCGGCGCCGGCCTTCAGGGCGGCTACGGCTTCGTTGAGAACGGGATCTTCCATGACCTCGCCAGCCATCCGCCAGAGGGAGATGAAGCGGTCCACGGCGGTGGGGAGACTTACGGCGAAAACGCCGTGGTTCGAGGTGGTCCGCGGCGGTTTGTAATCGAGGTTGAACGGCCCCTCGTAGCCGTGACTGCGCAGAAGGACGAGGACGTTCAGCCAGTCGAGCGGATTGACGAGCCCGATGGCGAGATCGACATCGTGCTTGAGGCGATAGCCGTCGTTGATGTCGAAGTGGAAGAGCTTGCCCTTGATGAGCGCGCGGGCGAGCGCGGCGCGGACGGAGGAGCCCCACATCAGTTCATGCAGGTACTCGGGGTTGAGACCAACCATCTCCGGGTGGGTAAGCAGACCGGAATCGATGAAGGCCATCATGGCGTCCGAGGTGGGCAGAAGGATCTCGGCCTGCGGCTCGAAGGGCTTCGCTTCCAGGCAATGCTTGAGGGTATTGCGTTTGCGGCGTCCGGCTTCCTGAATATCCGCTTCGCAAGCCGCGTTCAAGCCTTCAGCGTACCAGCGCAGGGTTTCAGTTTCCTCCACCGCTCCAGGAACCATGTAGCCTAGCGACCCCGGCCAGTAGACGGCAAAATTAGCACCGAGTTCGTGGCCCATCTTCACCACGTTCACCAGCCGCCATTTGGCGTATTCCCGAATCTCCGGCGATTCGCTCGCCGGGCTGCTGGACCAGACCGCGTGATGGAAAGTCTCCGCGGTGACCATGGAACAGGCGACATCGTGCTTCTTGAGCGACGCCTGAAGCTGCCCGATAATCTCGGCCTGTTTGTCGGTCCCCAGCGCCTCGGTGGGGATGACATCGGTATCATGCGTGGACCAGGTGCGGATTCCAAGCCTGCCGTATTGCTCGATGACCGTATCGAACGGAACGGGCTCCCGCGTGGGCGCGTGGAAGAGCGCCTGCCCCTCATAGGCGGCGGCCCACTGGGGCCCGGTGATATAGAACTTGCGGCGCTCCTCGGGGGTATACGCACCCCCGCACATGGTCATCAGGCGATTGACAAGGGCTTGCTGCTCTTCGGGGGGTGTGGGTACGCTCATGAACGGTGCTCCGTACTGACATCCTATTACGGAGCGCCGCCAAAAGACCAGTTATGGCGCGCGCGGGCTAGCGCATGCCCATCTGCTGCAACTGCACTTTGGCCTTGGCGGCGTATTCATTGTTCGGGAAGCGCTTGATCAGGTTGCGGAATTCCGTGGCTCCCTTGTTGCGCTCGCCCATTTTGACGAGCGTCATGCCCTTCATATAGAGGCCCAGGGAGGTCATTTCATTTTCCGGAAAGCGTTCGAGCAGAGCGTCGAAGGCGGCAAGAGCTTTCTCATAGTTCTTCTGAATGTAATGGACTTCGCCGATCTGATACTGAGCATTCGGGGCGGAGGCGGAAGCCGGGAAGGTCTGGATGTATTCCTCGAACTCCATGACGGCGAGATCGAAGTTGCCACGGGATTTGTCACGCTTCGCGTTCTCGAAAAGCGTGTTCGCCGAAACCGCGGGCGCTCCAGCGGGCGGCGCGCCCATGGACGAGGCTCCGGCGGGCGCGGAGGAGGCAGCGGCCCCGGAAGCGGGGGGCGGAGGCGGCATGGTGCTTACGGCCATCGAAACGTCGGTAAGCGTACGCTCCATGGCGGCCATGCGCTGAGAGACATCGCCGATGGTCTCGCGGAGGCTCCTCATGTCATTCGAGAGCTGATCCACCTTGCTGTTGAGGTTTGCGAGCGGGGTGCCGATGGAGCCTTGAATCTCGCGGATCCGCTCCTTGAGGGCGGAATCCATCACGGTGACGGCGGTGTTCTGGCTGCTCGCGTTATCGAGGTTCTTTTGGGAGAGCACGATGACGCTCTCCAGTTTTTCGTCGAGCGTTCGCTGAAGCACTCGCACGGAATCCTGCAGCAGCAGAATATCGCGCTGGAGCTCGGCGATTTCTTTCTTCTGCGCGAACAGGATGGAAGGTGTAATCAGAAGAAAACAGTACGCAACGATCTTCATCACTTGAGCATACCCCGAATAATAGGAAAGCCGGCGCGGCTAGTCTATCAGACGACTTAGCCGGCCGGCTTTGTTACTCAAAAGCATCCGCGCAAGCGGAGCCGCTTAGTTGCCCGTGGCGAAATGCACGCGGCGGTTCGCCTGATAGCAGCTTTCCGTGGTTTCACTGCAGGTCTGGATTTCCTTACCGTAGCTCACCGGGCGGAGCTTGCTGGTGTCCACGCCAAGGTTCGCGAGAAACTCCATGGCGGAACGGGCACGGCGGTCGCCAAGACCCATGTTGTATTCGGCCGATCCGCGAGGATCACAGTAGCCGCCCAGGATCAACGAAGCGCTCGGGAAGTCGCGGAAAATCGACTTGAGAGCGTCCGCGTCCTGTGTCAGCGCGCTCGAAGCGTCCGGACGAATACCGAACTTATCGTAATCAAAGTAGGCATCCACCAGTTGGTTCACGCGCTCCTGCAGGGACGCCGTGGGCGCCGCGGGAGCCTCGGGGGCCGGTGGCGGCGGTACGTTCACGTTTACGGTAACGGAACGGGTTACACTTCCGCCGGCGTTGCGGGCGGTGAGCACATAGGTTGTGGTGTTGTTCGGGAACACCTGGCGTGTGCCGGAGGGCATCACGGTGCCGATCCCGTTATTGATACTGACTTCGTCCGCGCCTTCCACCACCCAGCGCAGAGTGGAAGATTGGCCACGGTCAATTGTCGAGGGCTCGGCAACAAGCGTGGCGATGGTCGGCGGATTGGGCTTGGTCTCCGCGACCGCGGGTGGCGGCAATGGCGCCGGGGCCGGAATCTTTTTCTTACAGCCCGTTACGAACAGCAAAAGAGCTAGAGCCAGCAGGCTCAGTACAACGTATTTCTTCCTCATCTCTCGATCTCGCCTCCTGATGATT
>CAZXBZ010000070.1:0-12042 GCA_964639135.1 uncultured Solibacteraceae bacterium
AGACCGCTCCAGGCGCGCAAGAGCTCCTCGTCCGAGGCGGCGGCCAGTGCGCTGACGTCCGGAAAGCGCTCGAGAAAGCGCTCGAAATAGGGAATTACCGCCTCGGCGCGCGTCTGCTGCAGCATGACCTCCGAGACCCAGATTGCATAGGGGTCTTTCGTTTCACGCCAGGGCAGACGGCGCGCCGCGTGAGAGTACCACCCGAGCAAAATCTCTCCGAGAGCTTGCGATAGAGCGTTCATGACGGGCCGTATGCGGGTTATCCACGCAAAGCAACCAGTGTAACGCGGTCGCCCCCGCGCTTCGCCGGGCGAAACCGCGAGCTGGGGATGTGGCAGAATCCAAGAGTGCCACAAAGATGCACAGTGCCGTTTTGCATTGGGTTCTGGCGGAGAAGCCCGGCGAATTTCTATCCTTTGCGAATTGCCGCCGCCCTCGAGCCGGTTTTGCGTAACCGGCTTCGCGCATTTCTGCTAGCCGGAGTTTTCGTGCTCGTCGCTTCCGGCGAAACCCTCACCATCCCGCTTGACCCCGCCCTCGGGCCGGGCGAGGGCAGCGGCGTCTGCGTACTGCGGGTCCGGGTGAACGAATCCGCGGACCTTCTCATCAAGACCGATACCCTCACGCTGCGCGCCGTGCATGGTGAAAGCCCCGCGGACGAAGGGAGCGTTTGCAGTGCGCCGGTACCGGCCGCGCCTCTCGGCGCCTTCCGCGTGGATACCGTGCAGGGACGCGGGCGCGTATTGCTGGTGGAGAATCCCTCGGGAAGGAACGATTATCAGGCGTGGATCCGCGTGGATGACACTCCCGACGGCACGGAACTCTTTGAACTGCGCCTCCACTGGCAGCGGGAAGAACAGGGGGAGGAAGCGCCCGGCGTGCAGCGCGACGAACTCGTCCTCCGCCCTCGCGGAAACCCGCCGGTTTGGAGCAGCGGGAATGGCGAGGGCGAATCCACAAAGCTGCCGGGCGACCGTCTAAGCTCGTTTGACAACGACCCGCTTCGCTACGATTCGAACCCTGCCGGGCAATTAGAATTTCGCGGCCGTGTCGACGGAGTGGCGAGTTTCTACATTCGTGGAGACCGGCTGCATGTTCTTGTGGAGAGCGGACAACTCGTTAAAGTGGAGCGTTTCCGTTTTACGCAACCTCTGCCCGTCACGACGCCGGGTTCGATCCGCGTCGAACGCAAGGACGGACGCGGAGCCGTGGAGCTGACCCAGAAGCCGGACGGCTCCAATGACTACACCGCCGTCGTCCGCGTGAGCGATCCAAGAGGCGGCAGCGATCGATACCACTGGCTGCTGATCTGGTCCCGCTAGCCCATCCGTGGAAGCTGGAGAAGGTAAACCGTTCGACGCCGGGATTCCTAGAGCCCGCCGTGCGAGCCGCCTTCATCGCGCGGCACGCCCAGCCGTACAGTGGCGGCGCCGCTTGGATGTGGCGGCGTCTCGCTTTCCGGGGCCTTCGATTCCTGCCTGGGGTTGGCGAACCCCACGATGATCGAGACACGCCGGTTGGCGAAATCGAATGGATCCTTGGAGTTCCGTAACTGCCTGTCGGCGAAACCGCGGAGCTGAGTCACTTGTCCCTGGCGCACGCCGTGCCGCCGCATGAAGCGCAACGCCGCGTTCGCGCGGTCCGTCGAAAGATCCCAATTGCTGTAATAGCCGGAAGCCGAGTAGGGTCTGGCGTCCGTGTGGCCTTCGAGCACGATGGGATTTTCGAGTTTCCCTATCTCAAGGGCCAATGCGGAGACAATCGCTCTCGCCGAGGGAGTCATTTCCTTCGCTCCGGATTGAAAGAAGCTGTTCCCCTCCTTATCCACCAGTTCGATTCGAAGCCCTTCTCCGGTGACGGTCATCTCCACCTGATCCTTAAGGGATCCTAATTCCGGCATCGCCTTCAGCGTTTCACTGATTTTCTCCTTCAGAGCTGGCATGTCCTCCTTGCGCAGCAACAGCGCCTCGCTGATGTCCTCGATGCCGATATTCCCGGTTCCGTCCTGGTTCTGGAAGCCCTTGGGGTCTGTGAAATAAAGAGAAACCGCCTTCTGGATCTCCGGGCTCGAGTTCATCAGCCACAGCACGATGAAGAGCGCCATCATCGCCGTCACGAAATCCGCGTAGGCCACCTTCCAGGCGCCGCCATGATGGCCACTCTCGGCGATTTTTTTGACGACGATGATTGGCTGAGTGCTGCTTGGGGCGCGATTGCTCACGGGTCCATCTCCGTTGCGGCATGTTGTCCGGGCATGGGGCGTCAGGCGGCTTCGCTTTGAGGCGCGGCGGCTGCTCCCTTGCAAGCCGATTCGAGTTCGGTGAAGCTGGGGCGCACGTGTGGCGGCGCCAGCCGGCGCGCGTGCTCCACCGCCAGAATGGGCGCCGCTCCCTTGACCGAAGCCACCAGCGCTCCTTTCAGGCACGTAAGAAATTCGAGACGCTGCTTGTTATTCTTCTGGATGGCGGAGGCAAGGGGCGCCGTCAGGCCATAGCAAAACAAGATGCCCAGGAACGTCCCCACCAAGGCCGCCGCAACCTTGTGGCCGATTTCTTCCGGCGGGCCGCCAAGCGACCCCATCGTGATCACCACGCCCAGCACCGCCGCCACGATGCCGAGCCCGGGCAGCGCGTCCGCCACCGTTTGCAGTGAGTGCGCCGGCTCGTCGTTCTCGTGATGATGGACGTCGAGATCGTGCTCGAGCATTTGGTCCAGCTCAAAGGGTTGCACGTGCCCCGTCATCGTCATTCGAAACGTATCGCACACAAAACTCAGGGTATAGGCATCCTCCATCAGCCACGCATGCGGCTTGAGGAGTTCGCTCTCGGCCGGATTCTCGATGTCCTGCTCCAGCTTGGCGAGCCCGTTTTTTCGAACGTATTGAAAAACCTCGTAGAGCGCTCTCAGGGCGTCGAGATATAGTTTCCTGCCGTAGGGAGACCCCTTCAGTACGCGGAGAATGGAAAGCATCATCCCTTTCAGCACGGCGGGAGGATTTGCGATGAGAACGGTCCCGGCCGCGGCGCCAAGGATGATGACAAATTCAGCGGGCTGCACGAGCACCATCAGTTCGCCATGCTCCATCAGGAATCCGCCGATAACGGAGCCAAAAACCACCAGAATGCCAATGATGACGAACATTCCCAGACCCTGTACTCCCGTGACGCCGTATCGCCCGCAAATGGATTCGGGAAGCGCCACTTTTCATATCGGCGCCAGCGTCCCGGCCATGAGGAGAACCGCGGCGAATGCCGCTTCAGGTGGATTACAACAACGTCTCGTCGAGAGCCGAACCGGCGTTGGGCAAAGCGGGGGGAACGCGATCCCGTCCCTCGATCGCGGGAATGGCGGGGGATGCGGACGGCGAAGCCGGCATGCGGCCGGAAGAGACGGCCGCGCGAAAATAGGCTTCGAAATCCTCGACCGACCCGTCAAAGAACTGGCGGATCAGTTGCTCGATCGCGAGAGCCCGCATTTCCTCGCGGTCCCGCGCCGGTGCGTAACGGAAGGACCGGCCGGATTTGTAGCGTGTGACCATTCCCTTACGGGAGAGCCGTTCGAGCACCGTCATCACCGTGGTGTAGGCCAGCGGCCTTGTTTCGCGGAGAGCCTCCCGCACCTCGGCGACATCGGCTTCTCCCCGCTTCCAGAGAATCGTAAGGCAGGCCAGTTCCAGCGGAGGAGGGATTTCGCCCGCTCTGGAAGTTCCTTGCTTTGACGCGCGATCCGCCATCGGCCCTCGCATTCATCCTAGCTCACGCGCCGGGGCTATCGGGCGGCGGCGCACCCCTAGGAATCGCTCTTCAGCGCACCCAGAAGTTTATCCCCAAAGAGGGATCTCGCGGCGCTCGAAGGGCCAGACGTACGGGGTCTTGCCTCTCCAGGACGCCTTCCCGCGCTTTCCGGAGCGGGTGTCGCGCGCCGCGCGGCTTGCGCGCCGGACGCCATTCCGCCCTTCTCTTCCGGCTCGGGAGCGCGCCCATGCAGGAACACATCTTTCTTGAGGAAACTGCGCTCCATGGCGTAGTTGTACGCGGTGAACGTGCCCTCGGATCTTTCGTCGCGCTCCAGTTGGGCCCGCATGCATTCCATCTTCGAATCCAGATCGTCCAGATAAGAAAGCAGCAACGCCTCGGGGAAGGCGGGCGTCTTCGGCGAGCCGAACTCGAGCTTGCCGTGATGGCTCAGAATCATGTGCTCGACGAGTACCGCGAGCGCCGGCGGGAAACCGGGCACTTCCCGGAGCTTGTCGTGCAAATACCTCGTGGCGATCGAGATGTGGCCAATCAACTGGCCGGCGTCCGAATATCCGAGGGACCGTTCATAGACAAGTTCATCAATCTTGCCGATGTCGTGCAGGATGACGCCGGTAAGCAGCAAGTCGAGATCCACGATCGGGTAGTGCGGACCCGCCATCCTCGCCAGCGCGCAGAGCGAGAGCACGTGCTCGATCAGCCCCCCGAAATACGCATGGTGGATCTGCTTCGCCGCGGGCGCCCGTTTGTATCGCTCGCGGATCGATTGGTCGGCAAAGAACGCTTGCAGCAGCGCTTTGAGGTGCGGGTTCTCAATGCTTTCCACGATCCCCGTCAGTTCCGCGAACATCTCCTCCGGATCGCGCGCCGACGTGGCGAAGTAATCGGAGAGCTCAATCTCCCGTTCGTCGATGCGCTTGAGAGAATGGACCGTGAACTGGGGCCGGCCGTTAAAAAGGCTCATCACGCCTTTTACGTATACGAAATCCCCCACGCCAAAAGTCTCGGCCACCTCGCTGACGTTGTCCCACATCTTCGCGTCGATGTCGCCGCTCTTGTCCGCGATGGTGAGCGAAAGAAAAGGATCTCCAGTCTTTTTCTGACGGATGTCCTTATTCTGGATCAGAAAAGAGCTTTCGATAACCTGATATTGCTTAAGATCTTTTACGTAAATTTTCATGGGCGGAGTCTTGCGTCTCTTCGCGCGAATGGCGCTGCCTAGTTGCTGCTCCTGGGCGCCGTCGTCGTACCGGGGATCGGAATCATCCACAAGAGACGCTTCCGGCGCGTCTGCTGCGCCACTTCTTCCTTCGAAATGGTTTCGGGCTTCAACTCGGCGGGATCTTTCCAGGAGGTATCCTTGCCGGACACTTCGCCGCTATCGTGGAAGCCTTCGCGGATTTCGAGAAACGCGTCGGTGCGTAATTTCGTGAGATAGGTGCGGATCGCCGGCTGGAAGCGGGGGCTAAAGAGCCGGTTCATGATCTCATTCTCAACGACGGGTAGCGGCTGCAGGCCCGGCGAGACTTTATCGGCGATGCGCAGGATGAGGAAGCCGTTCGGGACCTGAATGGGCGGAGCCACAAAACCTTTTGCTTCGCTGAAGACAATCTTCTCAATTTCCGGGTTCAGCTCTCCCTTGGCGAGATAGCCCAGATTCCCCTCCTCGGAAGCGGACACCGCGTCCGAGTTCTCGGCCGCCAGTTCGCCGAACTTTTCCCCCGCCTTGGCCCTCCGATAGATTTCATCGGTCCTTTCCTTCAATTCCGCATCCGTTCGTTCGAGGCCGTCCTTCGATTTCTTCCCGATCAGGATCTCCTGCAAGCCCACCGATTCCTTGTCGCGATGGAACTCGCTCTTGTGATCTTCGTAATACTTCTCCACTTCGGAGCGCGGGATGACAATCTTGGAGCTGACCTCCTGCCCGATTACCTCTTGTTGCAGCAAGCCCTGCTTCATCTTTTCGCGGTAGTCCTCAATGGCCATGCCGGTTTGCGTCTGAATAAATTGGCGGAACTCCTCGGGATCCTTGATCCCCACCTTCACCTGCATCTCGGCCATCTGCCTGCTTACCTGTGAATCCACGCTGATATTCAGATCCTTGGCCTTCTGCACCAGGAGCGTTTGGTCGATCTGGTCGCGCAGCACGTCGTCCTTGCGCTTTTCCAGTTGTTCCGCGACGCAATTCTTGTCGTTCCGGCACTGCGCGTCAAGCTCGTGAGCGAGCATCTCGCGGGATTCCTCCAGGTCGCCGAGCGTGATAATGTCCGCGTTTACCTTCGCGACGATCTGTTCAATAACCACAGTTTCGCCGGCGCTCAGAGTCGAGGCGAGGAGCAAGAGTGCGCATCCAGGGAAAAATCGCATGTTCGTTCTATTATCTCGAAGAAATTATTGGAGATCCAACAGGCAGGCCTTCACCTGGGAAAGTAGATGGCCGGCGGAATCCCAGGGTTTCAGTGGCACCCGGAGGATCCCGGCCGGTGTGAATTGCGCGCCCTCGATACGCTGAACCATGCGCATCAGTTTTTCCGGATTGACGCGCGTATGCGGATGGAACTTTATCTGAAGGTTTTGTCCCCGCTTTTCAAGCGTTTCGATGCCGAGTTCGTTCGCCAGGCTCTTTGCCAGAGAGAACTCGACCAGGTGGGAAAGCTCTTCGGGCGGAGCGCCGTAGCGATCCCGCAATTCGTCGATCACCCGCCGCGCGTCGGCGGGATGCACGATGTCGGCGATCTTCTTGTAGGCCCTCAGCCGCTGCTGTTCGTCTTCTATGTAGCTTGCCGGGATTCGTGCTTCCACGCCGAGATTGATGGCGGAGTGAATCTCGGGGGGCACGTCCTCGCCGCGCAATTCGTGAACGGTTTCTTCCAGCATCGACATAAAGGTGTCGTAGCCGATCGCATCGATATGCCCGTGCTGTTCGCCCCCGAGCAGGTTGCCGGCGCCGCGAAGCTCCAGGTCGAGCGCGGCGATCTTGAAGCCTGCTCCCAGGTCGGAGAATTCCTTGAGAGCGGCCAGCCGTTTGCGGGCGATTTCCGAGAGATCTCCGTTCGGAGGAACCAGCAAATAGGCATACGCGCGCCGGTTGGAGCGTCCCACGCGGCCGCGCAACTGGTATAGCGCGGAAAGCCCGAAGCGATCCGCGTGCTCGACGACGATAGTGTTGGCCGCTGGGATATCCAAACCGTTCTCCACAATGCTGGTGGAAACCAGCACGTCGAACTCATGGCGCATGAAGCCGTGAACGACTTTTTCGAGCTCCGCGTCGGCCATTTGCCCGTGGCCCACTCCGATGCGCGCGCCGGGCATCAGCCCGCGGATGCGGGCCGCCTGCGCGAAGATGCTGTCCACGCGATTGTGGATGTAGTAGACTTGGCCGCCGCGGGCGATTTCCTGCTCGAGCGCGGCGCGGATGACTTCGTCGTCGTCGCGCGCCACCACCGTATGGATCGACAGCCTGTCCTTTGGCGGCGTCTCGATCACGGAGAGATCGCGGAGACCCAGCAGCGACATGTGCAGCGTTCTGGGGATCGGGGTCGCCGATAGCGTCAGGGAATCCACATTGTGGCGCAATTGCTTCAGCCGCTCCTTATGGCGAACGCCGAAGCGCTGTTCTTCATCGACGATCAGGAGCCCCAGGTCATGAAACTCGACGTCTTTTGAGAGCAGGCGGTGCGTGCCGATGACGATATCGGTCTTCCCCGCCGCGAGATCCGCCAGCGATTGCTTGATCTCCTTCGAGTTGCGGAACCTGCTCACCGAATCAATATGAACGGGGAACGCGGCAAAACGCCGCTTGAAGGTCTCGAAGTGCTGGAAGGCTAGTACCGTGGTGGGGGCGAGGACGGCAACCTGTTTACCGTCGCCGAGCGCTTTGAACGCGGCTCGCATGGCGACTTCCGTCTTACCGTAACCCACATCGCCGCAGAGAAGCCGGTCCATCGGCAGGTCGCTCTCCATGTCACGTTTGATCTCGGCGACGGCCCGGATCTGGTCCTCGGTTTCGGTGTGCTCGAAGGAGTCTTCAAACTCGCGCTGCCAGTTTGAATCGGCGGAAAATGCGTACCCCCGGGCCAGCTTGCGTTGGGCATAAAGTTTGAGGAGTTCGCCCGCCATGTCGCGCATGCGAGCCTTGACGCGGGATTTCGTGCGCTGCCATGTCGCGCCCCCCAGCCGGTCTATCTGCGGCTTTGCCTCACCCCCGCCGCGGAATTTCTGCACCAGGTCCATGCGCGTGAGCGGGAGATAGAGCTTGCTTTCGTTGGCATACTCGATGAGCATGAAATCCAACATGACGCCGTCCTGGAGCACTTCCTTGAGGCCGGTGAAACGTCCGATGCCGTGCTCGCGATGCACCACGAAATCGCCGGGCTTCAAGTCTGAGATATCGAGCGTGAATGAAGCAAGGTGCTGTCCGGGACGCGAACCGCGCTCGGCCAGAGCGGCGGAACGCTCAAAAAGATCTTCATTGCCGAAGAAGGCGGCTTTCGAATCCGGCAAAAGGAAGCCGTTCGTCAGATCGCCCCTGGTGAGCACGATCCGGGCTTCCGGTACCGTGCGGTAACCGCGCTTCTCCATCGCCGGCCTCGCCGGGTCCCCCTCGGGAAGGTCTATCTCGAACGGGCAGTCATATTCTTCGAAAATATCCGCTATCCGCTCGAGTTCTCCCGCGTTTGCCGCGAACACGACGGTGGTGTATTTCTGTTCGCGCAGGTGCTTGGCCTGTTCAATCACCTGGGGAACGTGCCCGTGAAAGCGGAACCCCGGACGCGTGGCGATGTGCGTGGAATCGCGCTCCTTGACGTTCCCGTCGAGCAGTTCGAGCTCCTCCAGCAGCAGGCTGGGCAGTTGCTTTGCGGCCGCGGCCCACTCTTCGTACGTCATATAGGCGCGTTCGGGAGGGAAAAAACAGGTGTCCGCGCCGGCCATCCGCTGCCAGAGCTTTTCCGCGGCGGCTTGCGCCTGAGCGGGCTCATCGACCGCGAGGATCGCCGCGGGAATAAGATCCATCAGGTGATGGGTCCGGTTCCGGACGGCGGCCACCGCCTGCGGCCAGCCTTCGAAGGGCGCCACCGCGGGAACGGCATCTTCACCGAGGGCCGCCCGCAGTTCCATGAATAGCTGATGAGACTTGGGGTATTCGAGCAGAGGAAGGATGGCGCATTCGGAGACCAGTTCCAGCGAACGCTGGGTGCCCGTGTCAAAACGCCGCATCGATTCGATCTCGTCGCCGAAGAACTCAATGCGCACGGGGCTGAACTCTTCGGGAGGGAAGACATCCAGAATTCCACCCCGCACGGAGAAATCACCCACCATTTCCACCGGTTCTCTCCGCTGGTAGCCAGCCGCTTCGAGGTAAGCCGCCACGTCCTCGAGCAGAACCTCTTCTCCCTTCGCGAGCCGCAGCGGTAAACGCTGATAGAAGGGTGCGTCCTCCGTCCGCAAAAGGGCGCTGGCAATCGAAGCGATCACCAAGGATACGCGGCCGCTCGCGATGCGATGGAGGGCGATGGCCCGCTGCCTCAGGATGTCTCCGTGCGGCGACAGGCGCTGGAAAGGCAGTACGTCAAGGGCCGGAAGCAACAGCGGCGGCGCCATGCCGCGCGCGGGCAAGAGGCGTGAGAACGCCGATGCGCACTGGTGCAGGGCTTCGGCTTCCCTGTTGCCCGCCGTCACGGCAACGATCGGGCGCTGGAGGCTCCATGCGGCGAGAGTGAGATAGAGCGCCTTGGCTTCCGTGTTGAGGCCGGTAAGATGGCGCTGACGCGGCTTGCCCTTCCGGGGCGATTCGAACACGCGAAGGCCTTCCGCGAAGGGATCCTCCGCGGCCAGCTCCATCAGTAATCGCGCAATTCGATCTTTCAACAAAACAGAACAGCCGGCTTCCGGCGCCTAGCGGCCGAGAACCGCTTCCACCAAATTCGTCGTCGAATAGCCGGGCTCCAGCGGCAGCGCTTCCACCCGGCCTCCCGCGCTTTTTACTTCCTCGCTTCCCGCGATAAAGTGAGCCCAATCCGCGCCCTTCACCAGCACGTCCGGCAGCACGGCGGCAATCAGTTCGCGCGGCGTATCTTCGTCAAAGAATACGACGGCATCCACCGCCTGGAGTTGCAACGCCAGATTCGCGCGGGTTTGTTCATCCAGGATGGGCCGGGAGGGGCCCTTCAGCCGCTGGACGCTGCTATCCGTATTGAGCGCCAGGATCAGGACATCGCCTAATGCGCGCGCTCGCTCAAGCAGGCGGATATGGCCGGGGTGCAAAAGATCGTAGCAGCCGTTCGTGAATACGACGGTCTTCCCGGCGGCCTTCCAGCGAGCGCGTTCGGCAACCAGGCTTTCGCGGGAATAAACAATACTCATGAGGGAGGCCTACAATCTCAGAGTAGCAGCAGCGCGCGCTTTCGACGAGTTCGAGCGCCGGCTCACCGGTCTCCCCGCTCGAAGCGGTACCCCACGCCCCGCACCGTAACCAGGCGGCGCGGATTGTGAGGGTCGTCCTCAAGATAACGCCGCAATCTGACGATAAAATTATCGATCGCCCGGGTATCGGTATCCTCGTGCAATCCCCACACGTCTTCAAGCAGACTTTTGCGGCTGACCGTCCGGCCTTCGCGCTCGATCAGATACTTCAGCAGATTCGATTCCATCAAGGTCAGGGGGATCTCCCGGTCACCGTCAAGGATCTTGAGATCGTCGAAGAGAATGACCTTGTCATCCAGCTCGAAGCACACGGGCAGCCCGTCCAGCGGCTCCGGTTTGGCGGGCGGCCGGGCATGTCTGGCCCAGTAGGTACGGCGTAACAATGCCTGGATCCGCGCCAGAAGCACCGCCAGTTCGAACGGCTTAGGCAGGTAGTCATCCGCCCCGGCCGCGAATCCATTGACAACATCCTCCGGGCGGCCGCGCGCGGTAAGCATCAGCACGGGAACGAAGTTGCCTTCGTCCCGGAGCGCTTGAACGACGTCGAACCCCGAGATCCCCGGCAGCATGACGTCGAGGACGATGAGGTCGAATGGATCGCGGGAATCCCGGCAAGCTCGAAGAGCGCTTTCGCCGTCTTCACGGACGGTGACGGCGTAGCTTTCCGCTTCGAGGTTGAAGCGTAATCCCGCGGCAATGTGCTGTTCGTCCTCGACAACCAGGAGCCGGCTCACCCCTCTCGCGCCGGAACCCCAGCCCGGCTGTGAGGAAAATTGAGAAGAGGGGCTCACACCCTTACGCTCCCGCGCGGTTTCTCCTCAATGCCCGGGCCGGGAGCGGAAGTTTGCGGTGCGGGCCGGGCGGGCGCCATGGGAAGATCCAGGGTAAAGATGCTTCCACGTCCGAACCCCTCGCTCTCGGCGAAAACTTTGCCCGAGTAGCGTTTCGCGATACTGCGGACGATAAACAAACCCAGGCCCGTTCCCTTCACGCGCAGCCCTCCCACGGAGTGCCCCCGGTAGAAGCGCTTGAAGATCCGGTTCAACTCCGGACGGGAAATGCCGATCCCTTCATCACTCACCCGAAAGAGTATGTGTCCGGGGTCCCCGGCCTGAACCGTGGCGACGACACGGATCTGCTTCCCCGAATACTTCACGGCGTTGTCGATGAGGTTCATCAGCACTACCCGCAGCTCGTCCGGATCGCCGAGCACATCCGCTTGCGAAGCGGTGGCGCATCGATTAAAAAAGGCCAGCTCTTCTTCCCCGATGTGGTAGCGGCCGCGGCAGATTCCCACGACCTCGGCGGCCAGTTCCGCGAGGTTCGTCCGGGAGGGCGCGCGCTGATTACGGGCCGAGCCGACCGCGCCGGCCCGGAGCACCATTTCGATCGTCTCCTGCAGCCGCTCGGTATCCCGGAGCATCGTTTCATAGAATTCCCGCTGCGTCGCGGCATCGACGTTTCTCGATTGCAGCGTTTCAAGATAAAGCCGGATGGAGGCGACCGGGGTCTTCAGCTCATGAGTCACCGCGTTCAAAAAGCCATCCTGCTGCTCATTCCGGCGAATCTCCCGCACCAGAAAGATCGTATTCAGCGTTACGGCGGCAATCACGAGGCAGCTCACGATAACGCCGAGCCCCACCAGCAATCCTTCGCGCCAGCTGATGACGATCCAGCCGATATTGAGGGCTACCGTGAGGGCCACCACCAGGATGCCCATGCCGATGAAGATGGGGATCGACTTGCGATGTCCGCTTCGCACCATGGCTATCGAGCGCTTTCACACCGCCTTATCCGGTGGTTAATTGGATCCGCGCGCCTGCTGTAATCTCTTTTCAAGGCTGGCTGCTTGCGCGTTGAGGTT
>CAZXBZ010000071.1:0-11774 GCA_964639135.1 uncultured Solibacteraceae bacterium
TCTTCGAGGCAAAGCACATTGCCGATCTCCTCCAAACGCCGCGCGATGTTCAGCGCGTCCGCCAGCGTCTCAAAGCGCTCGTTGGGGTCGAGAATGATCTTCATCGACGCACCGCAGGAATCCCGAATCGCGGCGCACCATTCGACGACCGGATCCCCGAGTGAGCACTTGAACTTGATGCAGTCGTACCCGGCGGCTTGTCCTTCCCTTGCTTTCCGCGCGGCGTCCGCGATGGTCCGATGCCCGGTCCAGTAGCCGCAACGGACCCGCTCGCGATACGCACCCCCCAGCAGCATATAGAGCGGAATGCCCGCACTTCTGGCGTAAGCGTCCAGCAGGGCGCACTCGAAGCCGTCGTACCAGCGGTTACGGGGAAGAGGCAGATCCTGCAAATTCAGAGAGCGGAGATCGGTTCCGAGCAGGCGTTCCGCCGTGGCGCGAAGAACTCCAGCCGGCGCATTGCGATAGAATTCGCCGAGCCCGGTCACGCCGTTTTCCAGGTGGAGCCGCACGACGCTCTTGCTCAGCCGGTCGAACTGAATCGTCCAGCCCGCCCGGCCTCCGCTCGGGAGCTTGTGCAGAGGCCGGTCGAACTCCTCGCTGTTGATGCTGTCCGGCCGCGCCGGAACCATCACATCGTCGATATCGATCCGGAGAATTCTCATGACCGCCGCTCGTAGAGCATCGCCGAAGATCCCGCGTCGATAGCGATCGATTGTCCGGTAATCGCGGATCCGGCGTCGCTCGCAAGAAACATTACCAGTTCGCCCACCTGCAGCGCAGTCGGTAAATTGGGCAGCAGTTGCTTCTCGCGGGTATAGGCTTCGAGCCAGGCGTCCGGATCCGGCGAGAACCGCGCCACGAGATCCCGGTTTTGCGGGCTCTCGACAAGGCCGGGATGGATGCAGTTCACACGGATCAGCCTTGGGCCGCAATCCGCCGCGAGCGCCCGCGTGAAGCCGTCGATCGCGCCTTTTGTCGACGCATAAACGGTGTAGCCGGCGATATTCGCCAGCGCATGCACGGAGCCGATATGGATGATCGAGCCGCCGGTGGCCGGCATGCGCGGAATCACGGCGCGGCTCAGCCTGTAGACCGCGTCAAAATTAATGCCGAATACCTGCCGGTATTCTTCGTCGCATACGGAAGTGATGTCCTTCACGAGGCCGATACCGGCGTTGTTTACCAGTGCGTCCACGCGGCCGAAGCGCTCAAGCGTGAACCCGACCACGCGCTCCGGTGCGTCGTCATCGGTAAGATCCACATCCAGATAGGCGACCGAAAATCCTTCCAAGATTAGCCGTGCGCTAAGGCTTTCTCCGCGCTCGTGATCCTTGTCCGCGATCACGACACTCCAGCCCGCCCGGGCCGCGGCAGTGACGATTCCGCCGCCAATGCCCGCACCCGCGCCGCCCGTAATAATTACATTTTTCAAGAAGGGTGTACCTTTCTTTCCCTGGTGGCAACCTGGTTTAGCGGCGAATCAGCGGCCGCCCTCCCAGGCTGTATACATTCGATTGAGTTCCGCTAAATCCCGCGTGCCATTCCACACGGCCACCCGCCAGCGGAAGCGGAGCGACCCGCCCTTCTTCAGGAAAAAATCTTCCCGGAAGGAGGGAGCCGCGCTGAGATATCCGAATTTGTCGTTCATCACGAAGAACGGTGTTGGGTGCCGCGGATTTTCCCGGTGGTCGAAGATGGCGATACCGGCCTTCCCGGACGGGATATTGCCCGTGTAGGCGCACCAATTCGCCGGCTCCCCATTGGCCTTTTCGATGGTTGCGGTGCCGTTTGAATTCAGCACTTCTCCCAAATCCATGCTTTCGGCTACTCTTACGCCGAGCCCGTCATAGACATGGCCATCCGTGCCCACGCGGACATCCTCCGGCGCCGTGAGCACGGATTCCCAATCCAGCAGCGTCGCATCCTCCGTTTGTTCGGGAGCGGCGATCGTGCGAAGCTCGCTCAGGAGCAGACGCCCTTCGGCGTTCCAGTGGAGCAGCGCGCGCACGCCCCGCTCCGCGGGCTGTTCAAAGCGCACCTGCGCAATCCGCCCATGCCGGGCGGGGTTGTCCTCGCCCCACAGATCGATGCCGTCCACGCCGGACCATGCCAGCATCAGCCCTCGGTGGTGGATGTGATCTTTCGGTCCATCCTGGGTGACTGCCGTGCCATCCGGCGCATAAATGGGGTGTACATAGGTTTTCGGGCGCTCGCTGGAATACCGGTAGGTGAAAAGAGGGCGCGAGCCCAGCAGAAAGCGAGTTTCCACTCCCGGCGTATCGGCCACCGTCAATTCCGGCCCGCGGCCGCAAGACACGGCCGCGGCGCCTGCCGCCAGCAGAAACCCTCTTCTCTTCATTGCGCCCTCCTGTATCCTGCCCGGCCGTCGCTCAGAAGCTCAGCCGGAGCCCGAAGCGGAACTGCCGCTCCGACGAATTCCCCGCGCCGCTCTGAGTGCTGGTAATGGAGCCGTCACGGTTGCCTCTTCCTTCGTCAGTTGACCCACGCCGGGCTTCACATTCGAGCGGGTTATAGTGTTGATCGTAACCACGATACCGGCTTGCGGGTATAAGCGAAAGCCCTGAAGGGCCGTTGCTTTCAGTTCATGGTTGTCCGCGAGCTGGTTTGCCGCGGTGTAGCGGCCATCGGGCTCCATTCAGAGCCGCTTCCTGAATACAATGGTCACAACTGCCTGAGAAGGTCCAAGGAGAAATGATATGCAGACTTCATCCAAGAACGGCAAGCTGTCGCGCCGCCGACTGCTGCAAACCGCGGCGCCCGCGGCTCTTTCCCTGCCCACGATCCTTCCGGCTCAGACGCTTGGCCGGGGCAATACTACCGCGCCGAGTGACCGCATCAACCTCGGCATCATTGGCGTCAATGGCATGGGCAGCTCCAACCTGGCCAATTGCGCCAAATATCCGGACGTCGTGGTCACCGGCGTTTGCGATGTTTCGACCGAGCGGCGCGAGGCCGCGATCGCGAAGCACAAAGGCACCGCCAAGGGTTACACGGACTTTCGCGAACTGCTCGCGCAGCGCGGTATTGACGGCGTCATCATCGCCTCCACGCCGCACTGGCACGCGCTGATGGCCATTGAGGCGGTGAAGGCGGGGAAGGATATCTATCTGCAAAAGCCGATGACGCTCTACCCGGATGAAACCCTGGCCGTGCGCAACGCGGTGCGCCGCCACAACCGCATCTGCCAGATCGGCACGCAGATCCACGCGACGGAAAACTACCGGCGCGTGGTGGAGTGGATACGTTCGGGCCGGCTTGGCCCGGTGAGCACCGTCTGGACCTTCAACGTGATGAATCAGGGACCCAATGGAATCGGCCACGCTCCAAAGGGCGAGAAGCCGCCCGCCGGGCTCGATTGGGATATGTGGCTCGGCCCCGGCCCCGCGCGCCCCTTCAATTCGCTGCTCTTTGCCGATAGCTATAATCACTGCTCGTTCTGGGATTACAGCCGGGGCTGGACTCCGGGCATGGCGCCTCACATCATCGATCTCCCGGTCTGGGCGCTCGACCTCGGCGTGCCCGAAACCACGACCTGCGCGGGCGGCCGCGACGTGATCCACGACGACGGCGACGCGCCTGATGTGCAGGAGATCACATGGCGCTATAAGAAGTTCACCATGAAGTGGTCCATGAACTGCGCGAACAGCTTTGCCTACGATTTCGGCCGCGGCAAGCCGGATCGCCGCCTTGGTATCTATTTCCAGGCTCTGAACGGAACTCTCTACACGAATTACGCGAATCACACGATCGTGCCCGAAGGTGATTTTCTGAAGGATTCCACGCCGCCGCCGCAATCCATCGCCCCGTCGCCCGGCCACGAGCGCCAATGGCTCGATTCAATCAAGTCCCGTGTGCAACCCGATTGCAATCCCGAATACCACTACAAGGTGGATCTACCCATCACCCTCGCCGGGATCGCCTACCAGTTGGGCCGGGCTGTTCACTTCGACTCGGTGAAGGAGCGGATCGTCGGCGACGCGGAGGCGCAACGGCTGGCCCGTCCCGTCTATCGGGCGCCGTGGAAGTTTCCGGAGGAATATTTGTAGGGTTGCCGCGGCTTGCGCGGAGGATGGGACGGGGCGGGTTTGAGAAACCCACCCCGCCGCGTTACCCCATGAGGTAACGAGTAATGTGGTTCGCGGCGAACGCGGAGACAAACGCGAGCGCCGTCATATAAGCGAACTGGTACGCGGGGAATTTCCATCCCCCGGTTTCACGGCGTACCACAATCAGCGTCGAAAGACATTGCATCGCAAACGCGAAGAACACCAGCAAGGCGACGGCACCCGGCAGGTCCAGGTTCTGGCGCAACGCTTCCTGTAAACCGACATTCGATTCGTCGCCACCCTCAATCCCATAAATGGTGCCGAGCGTGCCCACGATCACCTCGCGCGCGGCGAGCGATGTCACGAGCCCGATCCCGATACGCCAGTCGAAGCCGAGCGGCCGGATCACCGGTTCCACCGTGCGCCCTAGAGTCCCGGCCAGACTGTCTTCGATCGGTGGCGCGTGCCCGTCCACCACGGGGAGGCTCGCGAGCGCCCAGAGCAAGATCGATACCGCCAGAATCACCGTGCCGGCGCGGTACAGGAATATCTTGGAGCGGTCGAGCAATCGCAGGACGATCGATTGCCACGTGGGCCACCGGTACGGCGGGAGTTCCATGGCGAAAAGCTGCTTCTTCGCCTTCATGACGGAACTCTTCAACACCCACGCGGTAGCAATGGCCGCCAGGAAGCCCAGGAAATAGAGGCCCATCAGAGTGAGCGCGCGCAGGCCGAGAAACTTCCCAAGAATCTCCTTATCCGGGAGAAACGCGGCGATGATCAGCGTATAGACGGGCAGCCGCGCGGAGCAGGTCATGAAGGGCGCGATCAGGATGGTGGCGAACCGGTCTCGCTTATTTTCGATTGTGCGCGTGGCCATGATCGCCGGGATCGCGCAGGCGTAGGCCGAAAGCAGCGGGATGAAACTCTTGCCCTGCAGGCCGACGCGCGCCATCGTCCGGTCTGAAATAACGGCCGCGCGCGCCAGGTAGCCCGAGTCCTCGAGAATTCCGAGGAAGGCAAACAGAATCAGAATCTGTGGCAGAAACACCACTACGCTGCCCACACCGCTCCACACGCCGTCAATTACCAGCGATTGCAGCCAGTGGTAGTGCAGGAGCGGCCGGATGAACTGGCCGGATTGGTCGATTAACGCCTCCACGCCGTCCATCAGCGGCTGGGCGCCCACAAAAATACTTTGGAACACCAGCACCATCACCGCCAGAAAGATCACCGGCCCCGCCACCGGATGGAGAAAAACGGCGTCCAGACGTTTGGTCCAGATGGGGGCTACCGGGCTCTGATAGCCCGCGGCGCGCGACACCCCGCGTGCCCACTGGCGGCAGGCCGGGACGTTCTGCAGAATCGGCAGTTCGATGGGCTGCGGCAGCGCGACGGTCCCCGCCAGAAAACCGCGGATTACGTCCATGCCCTCGCCCCTCGAGGCACTGATCCTCGCCACCGGCGCTCCCAGCTCCTTCGCCAGCGCCTCGGTATCCACATCGCCGCCGCGGCGCTGCAACTCGTCCGCCATGTTCAGCAGAATGAGCGCCGGGATACCCATGGCCAGAATGGGCGCGGCCAGCATCAGGTGCCGGCTGAGATTGGTGGCGTCCAGGATCAGCAGTACCGCGTCCGGCTTGCGCATCCCGTTGGTTTGGCCATGCAGGATGTTGAAAGTGACTTGCTCGTCTTCGCTCCGCGGATTCAGGCTGTAGACGCCGGGCAGATCGACGATATCGAGCGTTTTGTTGTTGAGATTCATTTGCCCGACGTGGTAATCCACTGTTACGCCGGGGTAGTTCGCTACCTTTTGGCGTAATCCCGTCAGGCGGTTGAAGAGTGTGGTCTTTCCTGAATTCGGCGGCCCCACCAGGGCGATGATGCGGTGTGCCTGGGAGCCCACCGGTTCCTTCAGCGGTTCGAGTACCGCCGCGGGCGGAGTCTTGGGGCCGAAGGGAAGGGAGCGAAGTTCACTCATGCTCGAAATTCACCCAAATCATGTGGACATGCCCCGTAATCCCTCCAATTTGCGGGTGCTTTTGAGTGAACCGTCGAGGCACGGGTTCACGCGGTGGCGCGGATGAGGATATGAGAGCATGTCTCTTTTCGAAGGGCGATCTCACTGCCGTCCACTCGATAAATACGCGGATCGCCGCCCGGAGCCGTCTTGCCGGCGGCAACCGAATGGCCGGGCAGGAAGCCAAGCTCCATCAGGCGCACGGCAAATTCCTCCGGCAGGTCCAGAGTTTCGAGAATCCCGTTTTCTCCTTCCCGAAGTTCCGACAGCGCCAGCGGCGTGAAAGCATGCCCGTTGAAAACAGTTTGCATCTTGCTATCAGTATCCGTCTAGTGGAGAACTAAGTCAAGAATGGTCCGAGATCGCCCTTCGCCGCAACCATGTTGCGTTCGAACTCGCTCTTGAACCGGGATCGGAAGCGCACTTCAGCCTCTCATGTTACGATACCATCGTGCCGGAGCTTCCCATTTCCGCATCTCTTTCGCGGAAGCAGGCGCTGCGTCTCGCGCGCGTCTCCCCGCAACAGCTTGCGGCGTGGGAGCAGCGGGGCTTTCTGCCCAGGCGGGAGGCCTACAGCCAGCGCGATATCCTCCTGATGCGGAATCTGCGCACGCTCCGGGAATCGAAAGTCCCCTACTCCAGATTAGGCGCGCTGCTTGATTCGCTTCATCAGCGGATCGGCCGGGCGGCCGACCCGCTTCACGACCTTCGCCTGCGCCGCCGCGGGCGCAAACTGGCTGTTCATTGGCAGGGCCGGGAGATGGATGCCGAGAGCGGCCAGTTGCTGCTGGAGCTGGAGCCCGCGGAGTTGCGGGAGATTCTTGCTTTTCCCGGAGCCCGCAAGGCAAAGCCCGACGATTCGGGCAAGCGCCGCGCCTCGGAACTTTTCCATCAGGCGCTTGAGCGCGAAAACCAGGGCAGACCGTCGGCGGATGTCGTGCCGCTCTATAAAGAAGCGCTGGAACTCGATACGGAGTGCTTTGGCGCGCACCTGAATCTGGGCACCATCTACTTCAACCAGCGCAAACTGCGCCAGGCCGAGCATCACTACCGCCGCGCGATCGAGATACACCCCGGCTATGTGCTCGCGCATTTTAATCTCGCCAGCTTGTACGACGAAAAGGGCGAGGCGGAGAAAGCGGTGACCTGCTACGTCAGGACGATCGAGCTCGATCCGGGCTACCAGGACGCTCACTACAACCTGGCGCTTCTTTACCAGAACCTCGGCCGCCTGATGGAGGCCGCGCGTCATTGGAAAATCTTTCTGAATCTCGACCCCGCCAGTGAATGGGCCGCCATTGCCCGGCGCGAGATGAAGCGGCTTATTGAAAGCTCCGTGGTGCCCGGCAACGGCCCGCGCCCCGCCGGCGGTGGCGCGCACGGCCGCGGCGCACCTGGAGCGTCGGCGAAAGGGCGATGAGCGCCCCCCCACTCACCGAAGACGATTGGATCGCCCGCATCGAGGCGCGCTTGCCGGTTTACCGCCGCTCCCGTCCGGCTGGAGGCCGGCTCGTGCTCGGGATCGGCGACGACGCCGCTATCTATCGCCCCGCGCCGGGAGAGGATCTCGTGTTCACTACGGACATGATGCACGAAGGGCGGCACTTCCGGCGCCGCTATCCCCCGGACTCCGTCGGATGGAAAGCCCTGTGCCGCGGACTCAGCGACATTGCCGCCATGGGTGCGAAACCTCGCTTCGCGCTGCTTTCCCTGGCCGTCGCTCCCTGGGTGAAGACCGCCTGGATTGACGGTTTCTACGACGGTTTTCTGTCCCTTGCGGCGAAATACCGCGTACCCCTTGCCGGTGGCGATCTCAGCCGCGCGGCGCACACCGCGATCGATGTGGTTGTGGCGGGCAGTGTGCCCGCGGGGACGGCGCTCCGGCGGGATACCGCCCGCACGGGCGATGGTCTCTATGTGAGTGGCGCGCTCGGTGGCGGAATTCTCGGGCTCCGTTTTCCCCGCGACGGCGCCGCGCGGGAGCGCCATCTTCGCCCGGAACCACGCATTGCCCTCGGTCAGTCCCTCCTCCGCCGCGGAATTGCTTCGGCGGCCATGGACCTGAGCGACGGCCTTTCGAGCGACCTCTCCCGGCTCGCCCGCGCTTCCGGCCTCGCCGCCCAACTGCGCCGGCCGCTGCCCGTCTTTCCAGGCGCGCGCGAAGCGGACGCGCTGCATGGCGGGGATGATTACGAATTGTTATTCGCGGCCCCGCCATCCGCCCGCATCCCCCATCGCGTCGCCGGCAGTCCGATCCATCGTGTGGGCGAACTCGTCGAAGGCGAACCTGGGCGTCTTTCCTTCGAGGGAGAACCGCTCGTTCCGGCTGGCTGGGATCATTTCGCCAAATAGGTGTCACCCTGAAAGCCCGAATAATCGTTCCATTGTCCCGTCGATAGACGGAAGTTCGCGGACGGTGGACGTCCCATGGCCGGGCATTCCCGTGATCGGGCTGCCCGGTGATTAATTGCATGATCGCCTGAACGTGATTCGAGGCCACCGATGCAGCCACGGATGGCGCGAACCGGAGGCGATTCCTCGGCCATGCTTTCGGGATCGGCAGGCGCTAGAAAAGGACTGATTGCACTGAATTATGCCGAATTGCGCGATAACGGGGCGAAGCGGTGCTGGCGGATCCGTGACGGATGGCGGCGAAGCCACTTCTTCCGTCAGACCTCTGGCTGCTTCAAAGAGGGGGTATCCTTCGAAAATAGACTTATCGGTTTACTTTACGGCTACTCCCCCAGATCAGAATCAAAATATTCAGGAGCGCACCCGGATTTTTTCACAGCCGCCCGCCACGTTTCCGGCGCGGAGCTCAATCAGTCTGTAAGTTATTGAAAATATGGTGACTCGGGCGGGATTCGAACCCGCGACCCTCTGATTAAAAGTCAGATGCTCTACCGGCTGAGCTACCGAGTCGAAATCCGGGGGGATGTCGAGGGACTTCTCTGTCAGGTTAGCATACCGGTCTTGCGCATCGAGTGAGGTGTGGCGCGCGGATTGCGGCTGCGTTTTGCGTTGTGTGTTTGCGTTGCTCCTGGGTATTCCTGGTGCCTGGCGCGTGGTGCGGGCGCTTTTCGAAAGGTTGTGGATCCGGCGCGATACCAGACGTTCCACCGGAGCAAAAGTGCGCGTGGCGTCGTGTTTGCCGTAAGTTGCGGCGGATTGCCGGGGTGGTGCGCATCGGTACTGCGCTTGCGCGAAACATCTTCGCTATTTCTTTCCATTGGCACGGATGCCCGTAAGGGCGAAAGATAAATGCAGTTGTGGGGCGTGTCACCTTGTGCCGCGGGCTCATTGGGCGGGCGTCTCTCGAAATCGTCACTAGCGCGGCGGAAGGAATGCGTCCGGCGCGCGCGCAAAGGGAATCGGGTTTCACGTATGGAAACGCAACCGATCGCTCCGGCTGAAGCTCTGGAGTTGGCGAGTGAAATGACGAAGTTCTTCAGCAGCGCCACTTCCATGGGTTCGGAAGTTGCGTTCTGGCGGGCGAAAACGTCGGGCGGGGAACTGCAACGGTTCCAATCCGCGCTCATCTGTCTGAACCAGAGTACGCGGTGGATCGGCGAGATCGGGCACGAGGCGGGCACGCTGACCGACGCCTTCAGTGCGCTCCGTCAAAAAATAAGCGCTTTGGTCGCGCAGGTTCCTTTCGATAAGCGGGTGAATCTGCTTCACCGTTCTTTAATCTCCGCCTATCAGCAGATTTATATTCTGGATAATCTGGTGGCGGCGCTGCTCGCCCGCCTTAAACAGCACGAATTTCCGGAGGATCGATTCGTCCCGCAAGCGGGCAGCCTGCTGGGAATGGAAGCACGCCGCGAAATGCGCGCTCAGTTTCAGGAAATTGTCCCATCCTGGGATAGAAGGGACTGGGATCTATATGACGGCCTATGAACGCGGCGATATCGTGCTGCTGAGCTATCCGGTGAACAGCGAACTCGAGATGCACTTGCGTCCCGCCATGGTGATTTACGACGTGCATCCGAGCGACGCGGGCATCGCCGTCGTTCCGATCAGTCCGGAGCCCTCCGAGGGGTATCTCACGCTTTATCTGGCCCAAGGCGCGTATGAATCGGCCCGCTTTGGGCTTCTGAACGGCGGCTACCTGACCGCGTGCCCGGAGATTGTGGTGGAGCGCGCGTTTGTGGTGCGTAAAATCGGGCGATGCCCCTGGCAGATGCTCAACCAATTTTTCGGCATGCAACGGCAGAGAATCGTGCCCCCGATCGCCGCCCGCGAGGCGCAGGCCGCGTTACCGGCGGATCGTCTCGCAAGCGGTGCGGCCTAGGGACGGACGCCCGCACCCGCACTCAGCGATTGATGAAAGCGGATGATCGCATCCACTAGACCGGACGCTGTATGCTCGGAGGCTTCGGCATCCACGCGAATGCCGTGCTTCGCGGCGATCCGGCTTGTCGCGGGACCGATGCTAGCCACGCGGCAATTCCCGAGCAGAGGTCTTCCACCCAGAGCGAGGAAGTGGCTGACGGCGGATCCGCTGGCGAACGTTGCCCAATCCACGGGTTCGCCGCCTTCGATCAGATTTGCGATCCCGGCGGCCGATTTTTCCGCGGGCACGTTGCGGTAGGCCTCCACCACATCGACAACCGCACCCTGGGCTCGCAGCGCTTCGGGGATGACATCGCGGGCTACCGCCGCGCGTGGAAGCAACACACGCTTGCCCTTGAGCGGCAAACCAGCAAATGCAACCGCGACGCCTTCGCCGATGTACTCGCCGGGCATGAGCGCCACAGGGCAGCCGAGCGCCTCGAGCGCGGCGCGGGTGGACGGTCCAATGGCGCAGATTTCCGCGCGAGCGAAGAGTTTGCGGAATGGATTCAGCGCCAGTTCGCGCGCGCGAGCCGCCACGCGTTCCACCGCATTCACGCTCGTGAAGATTACCCATTGATAGCGGGCGGCTTCCCGCAGAGCCTGGTCGAGCGGGCCGTAATCAAGAGGAGCCCCGATTTCGATTACCGGGATCACCAGCACGGCGGCGCCATGCGCTTCGAACAGGCCGCGCAATTCCGCGGCCTGGTTCGCGGCGCGGGTGACGAGGATCCGCCGGCCCGATAGCGCGCCGCTCGCGGGTTCATTCATGGCTCGGCCCGCCGGAGCTGGCTTCGATCTCATCAAGGATCCCCCTGGCCTCGGTCGCCAGGAATTGCTTTGCGAGCGTCTCTCCCAGCCGGACGGCATCCTCCGCCGCGCCCGCAATCTCTTCACGGAATGTCCGCATTCCATCCGGGGACACGATCACCGCCCGCAGGATGAGGCCGCCATTCTCCACCGTGGCTTTTGCGCCGAGCGGCATCTGGCAGCCGCCGCCGAGCCCGCGAAGCAGCGCTCGTTCCGCCTCCGCCTCGCGGGTGGCACCGGGGTCGGCTAGCGCGCGGCTGGCTTCCCAGGCCGCGCCGCCGTCGTCGCGGGTTTCGATCGCGAGCGCCCCTTGCGCCACGGCGGGGAGGAACACGGCGGGGTCGAGATATTCGGCGATGTGCGCGGCAAGGCCGAGACGCGTGAGGCCGGCGCTAGCCATGACCAGGGCGTCGTATTGACCTTCCCGCTGCTTGCGAAGGCGTGTATCCACATTGCCTCGGATGTCGAGAATCTGGAGGCCGGGCCGCAATGCGCGCAACTGAGCGGACCGTCGGAGCGAGCTTGTGCCGACCTTCGCG
>CAZXBZ010000072.1:0-11739 GCA_964639135.1 uncultured Solibacteraceae bacterium
AAACGCGCGTTTGTCCCCGTCTACTTGGCGCACGGGCGAATGGGAGATTACGCCAACACCGATTTCATCTATTTCGACCAGAACACCGGAGAGCATCTCCACACCTGGCGGCGCGGACGCAACGAAACGGCGGGCGACTGGGCCATGTGGCTGGTGACGCCGCTGCACTTCGGGACTTCCTGGGGGCTGGCGGTGAAGTGGCTCTGGTTTTTCGCGGGCCTCGTCCTGCCCGCGCTGACGATCACGGGATTTCTAGCCTACTGGAATCGCTATCTCGGCAAGAAGCTCAAGACCTGGAAGACGCACCGGATCGAGGCGAGCGCGCCGCGCGGCACGGGGGCGATGCTGGAATCACCGTAGCGCCGGCCAGTAGCGCCGAGACCGGAGAAACGCGCCGCCTCGCGCGTCCGCCCTTGGCGGATTCCAGCCGTGAAGCAACTCACGAAACCGGCTTCGAAGAGGCGGCGAAATTCCTTCCGCCGCCACGCCTCGCATTGGGAAGATTTCACTTCCGCCCTTCACGACAGCAACACGGGAACAGGTTCGGGGAGCGAATCCGCTAAACTAAGAGGAGCCGCGATGCATCTCAACATGGGGAGTGGTGCGGCGTTGCGCGGCTCACAATCGAAACATTCCTACCCTAGTCTGTAAGAAGGTCGCATGCGTACTTTGTTCCTGAATCCCCCTTCGTTTGAAGGCTTTGACGGCGGGGCAAGTTCCCGCTGGCCCGCTACACGTGAGATTGAATCTTACTGGTATCCGGTTTGGTTGTGTTATCCGGCGGGCATGCTACCCGATAGCAAGGTGGTGGATGCCCCGCCTCACAAGATCTCCATCGAGGAGACGGCCGCGATGGCCAAGGATTTCGAACTGCTGGTGCTGTTTACTTCGACACCAGGCTTTGAGGTGGACGTCCACATCGCGGAGATGATGAAGGACGTGAACCCGAAGCTGAAGGTGGCCTTCGTGGGCCCGCCGGTGACGGTGGAGCCGCTGAAGACGCTGAAAGCCTCGCGGGCAATCGATTTTGTGTGCTCGCGCGAATTCGACTTCGCGATCGTGGATTATGCGAACGGCAAACCGCTCGCGGAAATCCCAGGCGTGAGCTGGATCGAGAACGGAGCGCTCCGGAGCAATCCGGACCGGCCCGCGATCGAGAACCTGGACGAACTCCCATGGGTGAGCAAGGTCTACAAACGGGATCTCGACTTCACGCGCTATAACGTCCCGTTTCTGAAGCATCCATACATTTCGCTGTACACCTCGCGCGGATGCCCGGCGATGTGTACCTTCTGTTTG
Source organism: uncultured Solibacteraceae bacterium (assembly GCA_964639135.1). Classification (GTDB taxonomy): domain Bacteria; phylum Acidobacteriota; class Terriglobia; order Bryobacterales; family Bryobacteraceae; genus JACTMJ01. Next base: position 1,300 of record CAZXBZ010000072.1, read on the forward strand.
TGGCCGCAGACGCACTCGGGCCACCGCTGGCGGCTGAGATCCTCCGACGACGTGGTGAACGAAGTGATGTGGGCGAAGGAGAACTTCCCTGGACTCAAGGAAGTTTTCTTCGACGACGACACCTTCAACTACCAGAAGAAACGCACGATCGAGCTTTGCAAGAAGCTCGAGAAGGTGGGCATGACGTGGAGCTGCACGTCGCGCGTGACCACCGATTACGACACGCTCTCCGCGATGAAGGACGCGGGAGCGCGGCTGATGATCGTGGGCTACGAGAGCGGGGACGCGCAGGTTCTGAAGAACATCAAGAAGGGCGCGACACTCGACATGGCGCGGCGCTTCACCAAGAACGCGCACAAGCTGGGGCTCACGATTCACGGCGATTTTATCGTGGGCCTGCCGGGCGAGACGAAAGCTTCGATCCGCCGCACGGTGGATTTCGCGAAGGAACTCGATACGGAAACCATCCAGGTCTCCATCGCGCACCCCTACCCCGGCACCGAGTTCTACGATTACGTGAAGAACAACGGGCTGATCACCCTCGGCTCCATGACCGACGAACAGGGCCACCAATTGCCGAATATCTCCTACCAGGACCTCGACCCGGCGGAACTGGTGGCATGGGTGGAACGGTTTTACGGCGAATACTACTTCAGGCCCAGAGCCATCTGGCGGGTGGTGCGCAAGGCGATTTTCTCGCGCTCGGAGCAGAAAAGACTGGCCAAGGAAGCGCGGGAATACCTGGCGCTGCGGCGGAAGCGGAAAGCCTTCGTCGAAGAGCATCGCGGAGCCGGCGAACGGGCGGCGGCGGCCGGCGACTAGGCGACGGCCATGGAGAATGTCTCCGCTGGACCCGCCGCCCAGCCAGGCGGCGCTTCGAAGGGCCGCTTCCTGAAAACAGGCCTTGTCACCGCGCTGGTGATCTTTACCAATGTCGCCGGCAACGCATTTCTGAGTTGGGGGATGAAGCGCGCGCCGCTCGATTCGGCGCTGCCGTTGCCCGCGGCGCTTCTCCCCTTCCTCGGCCCCTTTGTCTGGATCGGGATCGCCCTTCTGATCGTGTGGATGCTCTCTCGCATGACGCTGTTGAGCTGGGCGGACCTCAGTTTTGTCGTGCCGGTCACATCGCTCGGATACGTACTGAATGTCGCCGCGGGCGCGATGTTCCTCGGCGAAACCGTGACGGCCCAGCGCTGGACTGGCGCTCTGCTGATCGTGGCGGGAAGCTCCCTGGCCGGCATTACGATTCACGACCAGACGCACGCGAACCGCGGCCCCGAAGCCGCCCCCCCCCTGCTGGAGCGGCAGCCATGACCTGGATTTATCTGGCGGCGATGGTGCTGGCGACCACGGCGAGCGAGGTGCTGCAAAGCTGGGACATGAAGCGTCACGGTGAAGTGAGCGACTTTCGTCCGGGGGCGCTCGCCGGAACGGTTGCGCGTTTTCTCCGCCGGCTGCCCATCATCGCCTCGGTATTTTTTCTGGCAATTTCCTTTTTCGCGTTTCTGCAACTGCTCGAGATCGCGGATTTGAGCTTCGCCGTCCCCGCGAGCGCGGCATCGATCGTATTGGAGACCGTACTGGCGCGGCTGATTCTGAAAGAGCGCGTGCGATGGCAGCGCTGGTGCGGCACGGCGCTCGTGGCGGCTGGCGTCATGCTGGTTGTCGCGTGATGGCAATGGCGGCCGGCACCATGAGCGGCATATATTATCTCCTGCTGGCAATGGCGAGCCTGGCGGCCGTCTACCAGGTCCTCACGATCGCGGCCGGCATTCAGCACCTGAGACGGAAAGCGGCGGCGGCGCCCCGCGTGCTCCCCGGCATCTCCATCCTCAAACCCTTGCGCGGATTGGACCACGGATTAAAGGAAGCGCTCAATTCCTTCGCGTCGCAGGACTACCCGGAGTTCGAACTGCTGTTCGGCGTGACCGACGCAAACGACCCGGCGGTTCCGGTGATCCGCGAGGTGATGGCCGCGCACCCTGGGCGGCCTTCGCGGCTGCTGGTGGTGGATGACGATTTACCGAACCGCAAAGTAGCCAAGATGGCCGCGATGGAAGCCGTTGCGCAATATCCGGTCATCCTGATCAGCGACGGCGACATCCACGTCCCCCAGGGTTACTTGAGCGCGGTGGCATCGGAACTCAATGTGCCGGGCGTGGGGCTGGTGACGGCCATCTACCGCGCGCGAGCCCATCACGCCGCGGGCCGGTGGGAGGCGCTCGGCATCTCCACTGATTTCTCGCCAAGCGCGCTTGTGGGGAGGATGATTGGCGTCTCGGAGTTCGCCCTGGGCTCAACGATGGCGCTGCGGCGGGAACTGCTGGCGGCGGTCGGCGGCTGCCGCGCGCTCGGAAATTACATCGCGGACGATTATCACCTGGGACGCCTGGTGCGCGAGCAAGGGTTGCGTATCGGTTTACTCAAGACGCCGGTGGAGACCTCGCTGAGCGGTGAAACCTGGGGCGGCATTTGGCGGCACCAACTGCGCTGGGCGCGCACGATCCGGGCGTCGCGGCCGGGAGGCTACCTGGGGTTACCCGTGGCCAACGCATCGCTCTGGGCGGCGCTCCTGCTCGCCACGCCGTATTGGCCGTTCGGTCTCCTGCTGCTCGGGTTAAGGATCGCGGCGGGAGCATGGCTGGCACGGCGTGTTTTCCACGACCGCCTGACGTTCGGCTGGCTCTTGCTTCAACCCCTGCGCGACCTTTGGGCATTCTCGATCTGGTTTTGCGGATTCGCCGGTAACACGGTGGAATGGCGCGGAAGGCACATCCTGCTGAACAGACGCGGGATGATCGTCACGAACAAGCCGGCGTCCTAGCTCCGGCCTCGCTCGCGTCCCGGCACGCCGCTCGAAATCAAACGCGCCCGAGAAAAGCGCCGCGCAAGCATCGGCTACGATAGTAAATAGTCGCCGGCCCACCCCGGCAATCTCGCGCCTCCCGGCATGAACGGCAATCGCTCCCTCGATCGCGCCGGTGACAGCCGCCGATAACTCCAAACTCAGCCAGCCCAGGAAAGGATAACTATCTTGTTCACATTTCTGCTATTTCAAATCTTCGACATGCTATCCCCCCAATTCTGGGAGAAGGCGGTCTCGCCGGAAAAGCTATTTCAATACTCGGCGTCACTCGTTCGCGTCGCCATCGTTCTAACGCTCGCATGGATCGCCAGCGGGATCGTGAAGCGCTTTGTGCGCAAGATCCACGAGTACACGCTGAAGGCCATGAATACGAATCAGCAGGATTCCGGTGAATCCGCGAAGCGAGCGGCTACCCTCTCCGGACTGTTTCGCCGCACCGTTACTTCACTGATTTGGGCGGTAGCCATTATCACGTCTTTGCAGCAAGCGGGCTTCGACATTGCACCGATTCTCGCGACCGCTGGCGTGGCCGGCCTGGCGGTGAGTTTCGGCGCGCAAAACCTGGTGCGGGACGTATTTTCAGGCGCGTTTCTGCTGATTGAAGATCAGATCCGCGTGGGAGACGTGGCGGAGATCAACGGAACCGGAGGATCGGTGGAGCAGATCAATCTGCGCACAACCCGATTGCGCTCGCTCGACGGCACGGTCCATATCTTCCCGAACGGAACGATTACCAAGCTTTCCAATCTGACGCAGGAGTTTTCCTATTACGTCTGGGATTTGGGGATAGGCTACGCGGACGATACGGACCAGGCGGTGGAGGCGGTACGAGAGCTTGCCGACCGGATGCGGGAGGAACCGAAATACCGCGCGATGATTCTCGAACCGCTGGAGGTACTGGGCGTGGACCAATTCGGCGCCGACGCGGTGATCCTCAAGATGCGCATCAAGACGAAACCCATCCAGCAATGGACCGTGGGCCGTGAGCTGAACCGGCGCATCAAGAAGCGCTTCGACGAACTGGGAATCGATATTCCGGTTCCTCAACGCGCCCTGCAACTCGGCAGGGGGGTCGCGCAAGCGCTGGCGGGAGCCGGCGGGGGCGCGATGGACCGCGCGGCCATCAAGGAAATCGTACGCGAGGTAGTAGCGGAAATACGGGCGGCCGATGGCGGCGCGCGCGATACCGCGAGCCCCGCATAGAGGCGCCTCTGAACAAACCGCGGGTACAGGCATTACACTAAGGAATGCCGTTTCGCGCAATCGACACAAGCGGATCGCCGGAACGGCACGGAAGAACCGGCAAGAAGCATGCCCAGAGAAGAGATTTACCGCCTGACGGCGAACACCAAGGCGGCGGGTTGAGCGTCGAAATTGAATCCAAAGTTTTTGGATGACGTGCTACCGCGCCTGTTGGTGTGGAAAAATCCGAGAGTTCTGGCGGGGTTTGAGACGTCCGACGACGCGGGGGTCTACAAGCTGACGGACGACTGCGCCCTCGTGCAGACAGTGGACGTGTTCACGCCCATTGTGGACGACCCGCGCACTTACGGCGCCATCGCCGCGGCAAATGCGCTAAGCGATGTCTACGCCATGGGCGGCAAGCCGGTATCCGCGCTCTCCATCGTGGGGTTCCCCTCGAAGGGCGAGCCTGACCTGCTGTTTGAAGTGATGCAGGGCGGCGCCGACAAATTGAAGGAAGCCGGCTGCTCCCTCATCGGCGGGCATAGCATCGCCGATGACGAACTGAAGTTCGGTTACGCGGTAACGGGCGTCGTACACCCGAAGCGCTACTGGCGCAATGTCGGCGCTCAAGCGGGCGACACGCTCCTGCTCTCAAAAGCGCTCGGCACCGGCGTGATCTCCACCGCCGCGAAACAGGGCCGCGCGAATGCGGACGATTTGACGGCCGCCATCGATTCCATGCTGGAGTTGAACCGGGCGGCCGCGGAAGCGCTCGATGGCCTGAAGCCGCACGCTTGCACGGATGTCACGGGGTTCGGATTGCTTGGCCACCTGAAGGAAATGTGCGCGGGCGGCGAGATTACGGCGGAGATCCACACCTCGCGAATCCCGCTGCTCCCCGGCGCGCTGACTTATTCCGAAGAGAAGATGCACTCCGGCGGACTGCGCGCCAACCGGGAATTCACGAGCGGAGTAGTGGAATCGTGGGCGGGGATCGACCCCGCGCTCGAAGCCTTGCTTTACGATCCGCAGACCTCCGGCGGATTGCTTGTGGCCGTCGATAGCGACGACGCGATCGAGGCAATCATCCGCCACCGCGGCTTCCATCGCATCGGCAAGGTACTTCCCGCGGGGGAGAAGGCAATCCGGCTGACCGAGTATTAGACTCCGGTTACTTCCGCCAGAAGGCCGGCGCGAAGACGAGCAGCAGAGTGAAGAACTCGAGGCGTCCCCCCAGCATGCACAGAGAAAGAATGAGCTTCGCCATCCCCGGAAGATGGGCGTAATTCTCCGCCGGGCCCACCGTGCCAAACGCCGGACCCACGCTGAACATACAGGACGCGGCGGTAGTGACCGATGTTGCCATATCGATACCGAGCGCCGCGAGCATACAGGACGCCACCATTAGAAAGACGGCGGCCATCAGTACGAGGCTGAGCGCGCTCTGCACCTGCGCTTCGCTCAGCACCTCGCCCCCGATTCGAATCGCGAATACGGCGCGGCGCTCCACAAGCTTCTTGAGTTCGCGCTTCAGGGAAGCGAGCATCACGTACACCCGGAAAGTCTTGATGCCGCCGGCCGTACTTCCGGTATTCGCCCCCATGACTCCGAGGATGAAAATCAGCATTTGCGGAAGGGGCGCCCAGAGTTCGTAATTCGCGGTGGCGAAACCGGTAGTGGAGCCAATGGACGCCGCTTGAAATAACGCCGTCCGGAAAGCGGGTTCCAGGCCGTAGCCCTGGTTTTGAAGCAGCGAGACCGTCGTAATGAAGGTGGCCACGGCAATGGTGGTGAGAAAGACGCGAAACTCGATGTCACGAAAGTAGACGAGGATCGAGCGTTCGCGCGCCGCCCGGTAATGCACGGTAAAGTTCAGCCCCGCGATAACCATGAAGACAATGATGATGTATTCGACCGGCGCGCTATGAAAGTAGCCGACGGAGGCGTTCTTGGTGGAGAACCCGCCGGTCCCCATGGTGGAGAAGGTATGACAGATCGCGTCGAACCAGTTCATGCCGGCGACGCGGAGCGCGACATACTGAATGACGGTGGCGATCACGTAGAAGCGCCAGAGCGCGCGGGCGGTTTCAATGACGCGGGGCTTGAGGCGTTCGGACTTCAGCACGCCGGCCTGCGCTTTGTAGAGCGCCATGCTGCCTATGCCCAGTAGCGGCAGGATGGCGATTGCGAGCAGGATGATTCCCACGCCCCCCAGCCAGTGGCTGAAGCATCGCCACATCTGAATGCTTGGCGGCAGCGCCTCCACATTGCGAAGCGCCGTTCCGCCGGTGGTGGTAAACCCGGCCGTTGATTCAAAAATTGCATCGATCACGGTGGGGAACGCCGGCGAGAAGGCAAAGGGAATCGCGCCGATGAGCATCACGCCGGTCCAGAGGATCACCACCAGCATGATGCCCTCCCGGAGCGTGAGATCCGCTTGCAGACGGCGGCAGTAACGGATGAGGAGAAGGCCGGAGACAGCGCAGCCGAGGGCGGTAAAGCTCAGCACGGGCAGGCCCTCGTCCCAATAACCGATGCCCACGGCGATGGGAAGGAGCATGGAGATGGCGAAGATAATCAGGAATTGTCCGGAGATGAACCCGAGCGCCGCGTAACGGATCAAGATTACGCCCCCCTCGACCGGTCTTCAAAGAACGCCTGCTCCAATTTCGGCACGGCGGATTCCCGCGCGAAGAAGATCACCCGGTCCCCCGCCTCGATCGTCGAAGCGCCGCGAGGCACAAGCACTTCGCCAGTCGGTTTCGCGATCGCCCCGACGATGCTGCCGTCCGGAAATTTGAGATCCATCAGCCGCTTGCCGGCGTAGGGAGAATTTTTCGTCGCGAGGAGTTCGATCGCCTCCGCTTCTTCCTCGCGGAAGGTGGTAACGGAAAGAACCCGCCCCTTGCGAACGAATTGCAGGATCTGATCCACGGCTACCGTGCGCGGGCTGATCGAGGTGCTAATGCCCAATCGTTGCGCCATCGAGAGGTAGTTCAAGCGGTTGAGCAGCGTCACCACCTTTTGAGAACCCAGCTTGCGAGCCAGAAGAGAGGCGATGAGGTTATCTTCATCGTCGGCGGTGAGGCTCAGAAAGGCGCTGCTGCCTCTGACATTTTCCTCGAGCAGGATGGATTCCTCGGTGCCGTCGGCGTTGATAATGAGCGTCCGGTCGAGCAACCCCGCGAGCATGTTGCAGCGCTCGAGATCCTGCTCGAAGAGCTTCACGTTCACATTGCGGCGTTCGAGTTCCTGAGCGATCTGAATGCTGATCTGGCGGCCGCCAAGGATGAATACGGTGTCGAGCTTCATGTGGCCGGAGAGGCCCATGAAGCGCATGGCCTCGTCCTCTTCCGCCCGATTGCAACAGACATACACGTGATCTTCGGGTTCCAGCGTATCCTGGCCGCGGGGAATAATCACCTGCTGGTTGCGAAAGATCATCGCGATGATGGTATTGGGCGGGGGGCCGGCCTCGCGAAGCTGGCTTAGCGTCTTTCCGGCCATCCAACTGCCCGGCTGCACGGTGAGGCCGAAAAGCCGAATGGAACCATTCGCGAAATCGAAGATATCGGAAACTCCGGGCAGCGCAAGCACGCGCAGGATGCGTTCAGCTACTTCGGATTCGGGATGAATGATGAGGTCGATCTCGAGGCCAAGGTTCTCGGCCATGTGCCGCCAGTAGGTAACCTCGGGGGTTCGCATGCGCGCGATGCGAATCTTCGCCGAACGCTCGTTCTGGGCAATGAGGCAAGCGAGAAAATTGACGTCATCCGAATCGGTGACGGCAATCAGCATATCGGTTTCGGTGAGTCCGGCGCGAAGCAGCGTGCGGCTGCTCGCGGCGCTGCCGCGGACGATGGTGGCGTCGAGCGCTTCCTCGAGATACTCGCAGCGTTTGGCGTCGGCCTCCACTACCACCACATCGTTGCCCTCCCGGCTCATCCGCCGGGCGAGCAGCAGAGCGATGTCTCCGCCTCCGCAAATCAGTACGCGCATGGAAAACTCCCCACGGCAGCCGCCTGCTACATGAATTCGGGCGCCTCAATGCCGAGCACATTGAGGGTTGTGAGCAGTTGCGTACGGAAATAACCGGCCAGCCACAGCAGGAAGGCGCGGCGCACGGGATCCGCTTCCTTGAGGATGGGGTAGGCGTGATAGAACTCGTTGAAACTTTGCGCGAGCTGGAATGCGAACTTCGCGAGGCTGGCCGGTTCTCCGGCCGCAACGGCGCGCTCGATGGCGGCAACGTCCTTCGAGGCAAGAACCAGCAACTGCCAGAGGTTTTCATCTTCAAGCTGTTTCGCGAGGGCGTCCTTGGTAAGGACCGTCACGAAATCCGGCATGAGTTCGCCCCGTTCGGCTAGTTTGCCGAAAACGTTGCGGGCGCGGGTGGCGGCGTACTGCACGTAGGGCCCGGTTTCCCCCTCGAAGCTCAGCGCTTCCTGGAAATCGAACGCGATCACCGAGTTCCGCGTGTACTTGAGCAGAAAGTAGCGCAGCGCCCCAACGGCGATCTGCTTCGCCACGGTACGGCAAGCCTCCGCGCCACGCTCCGCGTTTCGTGAGAAGACCTCGCCGTAGGCGGTCTCGATGAGCTTGTCGATAAGATCGTCGGCCTTCACGCCCAAGCCCTTGCGGCCGGAGACCTCGACATAGGCCTTGCGGCTGTCTTCCTCCGATAGCGAGATTCCGAGATCGGCGCAGCAGCGCGGGCTTAGCGCCACCATCTCGTAGGAGAAATGCACCGAATTCTCCGCGGCCTCCTCATAGTGCAGCGCGCGCAACCCGGCCACGACGACATCCTGGAGATAGCTTTGGCGGGAATCGATAACGTTATAGACCCGTTTTCCGCCACCGAAGGAGACCTCGCCGGACGGAACGGCCCGTGCCGGGTCGCTCGATGTGACGTAGATCGGATGGCCTTGCGGATAGTGCTTCCAGACGCGGTAAAAGAAATCCCGGCCGAGGAGGCCGAACTTCCAGAGCTGATAGGCGATATCCTTGCCAACGTAGGTGACCGTGCCGTTCGAGCGCACGATGACCTTGCTGTCTTCCGCGGCGTCTTCGCCCTCCGCCGCCTCGCTCCCCTCCGGAGCCTCGCCCGCCGCGCCGCCATTCGGGCTCTGCTTGAATGCCGAGGCCGGCATCACCCAGCAGCCTTTATTTTTGCCCTTCTCCTCGAAATAGATGGCGCCGCGTTCCTTCAGAAGCTCGAACGCCGTGGCCCAGAATTTCAGGTGAAGAATCTCGCTTTCGCGAGGGAGCACGTCATAGAGAATTCCGAGACGGTACATCGTCTCGATGTGGCAGTTGACGATGGCATCCGATACCAGATGGCCGATTTCCGCGAGCTCGCCCTCGCCCGCCTCGATGGCATGAAGCGTTTCCGACCGCCAGGCAAGGCTCCCGGGATTCGCCTGATAGTAGGCGCTGACGCTGGCGTACAGATCCCAGCAGAGATAGTCGAACCGAATCGCGGGGTCGGTTGCGAGAGCCCGGACTTCGGAAGCCGATTTCTTCTCGATGAAATGAAAGCCCGCCACGACGTCGGCCACCTGGACGCCGGTGTTATCGATGTAGTTTTGCACCTCCACCTGTTCGCCGGTGGCGCGCAGCATCCGCACGAAGGTATCCCCAAGAACGGCGTTGCGGAGATGGCCGATATGGGCCGCCTTGTTCGGGTTGATGTTCGTGTGCTCGACGATGATCTTACCCGAAGGGTGGATCGCGGAGCCAGCCACGCCGGCGAGAAGCGCATAGGCGTAATCGCCGCGATTCAGCCTCAAGTTCAGAAAGCCGTTCCCCGCGATTTCGAGCGAGGCCACATAGGGCATGCGGCCTTCCAGGGACGAGGCCAGGCTGGTTGCGATCGCTTTCGGCGGCTGCTTCAGCGTCCGGGCGAGAGAGAAGGCCACGGGCAGCGCGATCTCGCCAAATTGAGGCTGGCGCGGCTGCTCCACCACCACGGGCGCGTCGATCTCAAAATCCCGGCGGAGCGCGTCGCGTACCGCCTGTTCTATTTGCTGTTCAATGCGATGAAACACAAGATTCGAGTATAGCAATGGCTCCGATTCGCCCTCCCGCTCACCGCGCCGCATCCCGCGACGCCACTTTGAGCATCGAAAAGAGTGAGAATGAGAATAGGTCGGCGCTGGGTAGCCGGCGCTCTCCGAGTATTGATCGAGAGGGTTGTACTTGCCGAAGGTAACGTTTCTCCCACAGAACATCACCGTGGAATTTGATCCCGACACGATGCCTTACTCCGAGCATGGATTAAGACATTCGGTGCTTGATGTAGCTTTGAACAATGGAATCCAGCTTGAACATGCCTGTGGCGGCGTGTGCTCCTGCACAACGTGAAACGTAAAGGTGGTCGAGGGCATGGC
>CAZXBZ010000073.1:0-11716 GCA_964639135.1 uncultured Solibacteraceae bacterium
GGCGGAGACGCCCTGGCTCCGGGGAATGTCACACCGTAGGCCATCAAAGAATCTCCTTTGTTTTCTTTGCTAAATGGCGATCCAGTAACTATACTTGGGGGGACGGATTGAAAAGCAGACAAAAAGATCGGAAACTGGAACTTGAGGTCCGATTTCCGGCCTGAAGGTGGGATAACAACATGTCGATGCGGGCGAGGATCGCGGAACTGCTGCAAAAGCGCGAAGAACTCCGAATGGGCGGAGGAGAGGCTAGAATCGCGAAACAGCATGAAGCCGGAAAACTGAGCGCCCGGGAGCGCGTGGACCTGCTGGTGGATCCGGAGACTTTTCAGGAAGTTGGCCTCTTCGCGAGGCATCGCGCGTCGTATTTCGGCATGGCCGGGAAAGAGCTTCCCGCCGATGGCGTGGTTACCGGATCGGCGCTCGTGGATGGAAGGCTGGTCCACCTGGCGAGCCAGGATTTTACGGTGAGTGGCGGCTCGGCCGGCGAAGTGCATTCCAGCAAAATCGTCGAGATGATGGAATCCTCGATGCACACGGGCACGCCGTTCGTTTTTATCAACGATTCGGGCGGCGCCCGCATCCAGGAGGGGATCGACAGCCTCTCCGGTTATGGCCGCGTGTTCTATCATAACGTCCGTCTCTCGGGCGTTGTGCCTCAAGTTTCGCTCATCTGCGGGCCCTGCGCCGGCGGGGCCGCCTACAGCCCCGCGCTGACGGATTTCATCATCCAGGCCAAGTACGCCAACATGTTCATCACTGGCCCTTCCGTGGTGAAGCAGGTAACCGGCGAGGTGGTGACGGCGGAGCAGCTAGGCGGCCCGGGCGCGCAGATGGCCCAATCGGGCGTTGTGCATTTCGTGGCGGAAGACGACGAGCACGCCATGCGGATCTGCCGCCGGCTATTGAGCTTTTTGCCGTCGAACAACATGGAAGACCCGCCCCGGCTGCGGCACTCCGGCGAGGTTGAGCGCGACGAGTCGCTGAACTCCGTCGTTCCCGAAGAGACCAAGGTGGCTTACGACATTCGGGAAATCATCCTGCGCGTGGTGGACGATCAGGATTTTCTCGAAGTGCAATCGGAATATGCCCGGAATATCGTTGTCGGCTTCGCCCGCGTTCTCGGGCGCTCGATCGGCGTGATCGGGAACCAGCCCTCGGTTCTCGCCGGCGCGCTCGATATCAACGCATCCGACAAAGCCGCGCGCTTCATCCGCTTCTGCAATGCGTTCAATATCCCGCTCGTAACGTTCGTCGATGTTCCGGGCTTTCTGCCGGGGGTGGCGCAGGAGTACGGCGGAATTATCCGGCACGGCGCGAAAATGCTCTTTGCCTACTCGGCGGCCACGGTTCCGAAAGTCACCATTATTCTGCGCAAGGCGTACGGCGGCGCCTATCTGGCGATGTGCGGGAAAGATCTGGGCGCGGATCGCTCCTTCGCCTGGCCCACCGCGGAGATTGCCGTGATGGGCGCGGAGGGGGCCGCGGACGTGGTCTTCCGCAAGGAGATCGAAGCCGCCCAGGATCAGGCGGCCAGGCGCAAGGAACTGATCGAGGAATACCGGCGTACCTTCGCGAATCCCTACGTGGCGGCGGGCCGGCGTCTGGTGGACGACGTGATTGAACCCGCCGAGACTCGCCGCTATCTGGCGATGAGCCTCGAGGCGCTGCACACCAAGCGCGAACTGCGCCCGCCCAAGAAGCATGGATTGATTCCTCTTTAGGCCAGCGCCGCCGTGAAACGCGGGTTTGCCGGAGGGGGAAGATCGTTTTGGAGAGTGATTGATGTCGCATAACAATACTGCATTCGACCCCGCGCTTCTCGAAGTGCCAGGCTTCCTCTTCGTGGACCACGTAGCCATCTCCGTGCCGCGCGGCCAGCTCGACGCGCAAGTGAGCGCGTACGGGATGCTCGGCTTCCGCGAATTGCACCGGGAAGAGGTTTATGGCGGAGACCAGGTCCGCGAGGCGCTGCTGCAAATCGGTGATAGCCGGAATCTGATCCAGCTTCTCGAGCCGCTAAGTGACGATTCTCCCGTGCAGAAAGCGCTCGACAAGGCCGGAGGCCGGGGCGGGGTGGCGCACGTGGCCTTCCGCGTGAAAAACGCGCAGGCAGCCTTCGATTATTTGAAAGCCAACGGTTTCCGCGTCATCGACGCCGCGCCCCGGCCCGGTTCTCGCGGCACCACTGTGTTCTTCCTCCATCCGAAATCGCGCGAGGAGAATCCCTTCGGCGTACTGTTCGAATGCGTGGAAGATCCCGCATCGGCGGAGTAGCGGGCCGACCCGGCTGGAAGAGATCACGAAAGGGAGTCTGGACGATGAGCGATCCCAAGAGCCACGAATTGAATTTACGCGAGGAGTTCCCGCCCGTTCCGGATGTAGCCTGGCGCGCCGCGGTGGATGCGGATCTGAAAGGCGCGGATTTTGACCGGAAGCTCGTGTGGCAAACCCGCGAGGGAATCCCCGTGCAACCCTACTACCGGCAGGGCGCCCTCGATGGTATCGAATATCTCGAATCCGTACCCGGCCAGGCGCCCTGGCTCCGGGGCCGCTCCGCTGATGGGAATGCCTGGAGAGCCGTGCAGGAGATCTCGAACGCCGATGCTTCCGCCGCGAATTCAGCGGCTCGAAAGGCTCTTGAGAACGGGGCGGATGGCGTCTGCTTTCTTACCGAAGCGGCTCCCGCCGGCGTGCGTGGAGTGAATCTGCAAACCCTCGGGCAAATGCGCGCGCTGATTCACGATCTGCCGCTCTACAAGGCCGGGATTCATTTCCGTGCCGGCGGCAACGCGCTTCCGGTTCTGGCGAACTTCATGGCCGCGCTGAAGGCGGTCAAGGCCGACAGCCGTGATGTACAGGGTTCGGTGGATTACGACCCGCTCATGCACCTTGCCGTCGAGGGCGAGATCACCGGTTCCCGGGAAGAGATGTTCTTCGAACTGGCGAGCGTCCTCGAAGAGTCGCGAACGCGCATGCCCGATTTCAAGGTGCTGTCGCTTCAGGCGGCGGCGCTGCTGGAAGCGGGCGGCGGCGCGGTTCAGGAAATCGCTTTCACGCTGGCGGCCCTCGCCGAGTATCTGGCGGGGCTCAAGGAGCGCGGCCAGTCTCCGGCACGGGTACTCTCGCAGGTAAAGATTGCCTTCGGCGTGGGTTCCGTTTACTTTTTTGAAATCGCGAAACTGCGCGCGGCCCGCTTGCTGCTGAGCCGTGTCGCCGAAGCATTTCTGCCCGAGGGGGAAGCCGCGCCGCACATTCCCATCGAAGCGCGAACCGCTAATTACAACAAGTCGGTCTACGACCCCCACACGAACCTTTTGCGCGCGACCACCGAGGCGATGGCGGCGGCGATCGGCGGCGCGGATCTGATCATCGTTTCGCCGTTCGACAGCCTGTTTCGAGCGCCTGGCGACCATTCCCAGCGGCTTTCGCGCAATATCCAACTGGTGCTGAAGCACGAAGCCTATCTCGACCAGGTGGCCGACCCCGCGGCGGGCTCCTACCTCTTTGAGACGCTTACGGATTCGCTCGCCAAATCCGCCTGGGAGCTATTCCAGAAGGTGGAGGGAATGGGCGGCTTTCTGGCGGCGGCCTCGAACGGATTCCTCAAGAATGAGCTGGCGAGAGTGGCGGCGGAACGGCGTCAGGCGATTGCAAGCCGCAAACAGGCGCTTCTCGGCGTGAACCAGTATCCGAACCTCAACGAGAAGGTGCTTCGCGATGTGGATTTTGACGCGCTTCTGAACGGCTACGCGCGGCATGAACGGCCGTTCAAGCTATCGGGCGACTCCATCCTCGATTCGCTGATCTCCGCCTATGAGGAGGGCAGCGTTTTGAATGATGCAATCGAGGCGCTTTCTTGGAAAGACCGGCTCCTCGCGCAACCGGTACACATTGCTCGGGCAGCACGGCCCTTCGAAGAGATCCGGCTTGCAACCGAAAAATTCGAGCAGCGCACGGGCGGCGCTCCCAAGGTTTTCCTGTTCAAGATTGGCGATCTCGCCATGCGGCAGGCGCGGGCCGCGTTTGTCACGAATTTCTTCGGCTGCGCCGGTTTCCACATCCTGGATAACCCCGGTTTTGATTCCGTGGAGAGCGCGGTGGAGGCGGCCGCCGCCGGGAGCCCCCAGATTGTGGCGCTTTGCAGTGCCGACGAGGAATACGTTGCGCTGGCGCGGGAAGCGTGTCCCAAACTGCGGGCCGCGATTCCCGGTGTGCGGATCGCCGTCGCTGGTCTGCCGAAGGAGGGCGTCGACACCCTGAAGGAACTGGGGGTGGACGACTTCGTCCATGCGCGGACGGTTGCCCAGGATGCCCTTGCCCTCTGGCAGGAACGTCTGGGCGTGGTGGAAGCCGTCAACTGAACGAGCGGAGAGCGGAAAGGGAATACGCGGATGAAACCCGATTTCACGAAGATGGATTACCGGCCGGAATCCAAGGCGGCCGTCAGCGCGGCCGCTCCCGCGGGCCGGGTCTGGGAAACGCCGGAGCAGATTCCGGTGAAGCCGTTCTACACGCGGGCGGCCATCGAGGGCATGGAGCATCTGGCTTACGCCGCGGGCCTTCCCCCCTACCTGCGGGGGCCGTATTCGACAATGTACGCGATGCGCCCGTGGACGGTGCGCCAGTATGCCGGGTTCTCCACCGCGGAGGAATCGAACGCGTTCTATCGCCGCAACCTCGCGGCCGGGCAGAAAGGCCTTTCCGTGGCCTTCGATCTGGCCACGCACCGCGGCTATGATTCCGACCATCCGCGCGTGAAGGGAGACGTCGGCAAGGCGGGCGTGGCGATCGATTCCGTCGAAGACATGAAAGTGCTCTTCGATCACATCCCGCTCGGCGAGATGTCCGTCTCGATGACGATGAACGGCGCGGTCATCCCGGTGATGGCGTTCTACATCGTGGCGGCGGAGGAGCAGGCCGTGCCTCTCGCGAAGCTCACCGGCACCATCCAGAACGACATCCTCAAGGAGTTCATGGTGCGGAATACATATATCTATCCGCCCGCTCCCTCCATGCGGATCATCGCCGACATCTTTCGCTACACCTCGGCGAAAATGCCGCGCTTCAATTCGATTTCAATCAGCGGCTACCACATTCAGGAAGCGGGCGCGACGGCCGACCTCGAACTCGCTTACACGCTCGCCGACGGCCTGGAGTATCTGCGAACGGGGGTCGGCGCCGGCCTCGCGATCGATGAGTTCGCGCCGCGGATCTCTTTCTTCTGGGACATCGGCATGAACCACTTCATGGAGATTGCCAAGCTGCGCGCCGGGCGGTTGTTGTGGTCAAAAATTGTGAAGAGCTTCGCGCCGAAGAATGAAAAATCCATGGCGCTCCGCACACACTCCCAAACGAGCGGCTGGAGCCTGACGGAGCAGGATCCGTTCAACAATATCGCGCGCACCTGCATCGAGGCCATGGCCGCGGCTCTCGGCCATACGCAATCCCTGCACACCAATGCGCTCGACGAAGCCATCGCCCTGCCCACGGATTTCTCCGCGCGGATTGCCCGGAATACACAGATCTACTTGCAGGAAGAAACCGGCATCACGCATGTGGTGGATCCTTGGGGCGGCTCCTACTATGTGGAATCCCTCACCCACGAACTGGCCGGGAGGGCCTGGAAACTGATCCAGGAAGTGGAAGAATTGGGCGGTATGGCAAAGGCCATCGAGACCGGGCTTCCCAAGATGCGCATCGAGGAAGCGGCCGCGCGCAAGCAGGCCCGCATCGATGCGGGCACGGACGTCATCGTGGGTGTCAATCGCTACCGGCTCGAGAAGGAAGCGCCCCTCGATGTGCTCGAGGTGGATAATACGGCCGTGCGCCTCTCGCAGATTGAGCGTCTGAGTCAGTTGAAGGCGAAGCGCGACGCCGCTTCCGTGCAATCCGCGCTTGGAGCCATTACATCCTGCGCGCGCACGGGCGAAGGAAACCTGCTGGAACTGGCGGTGGAGGCCGCGCGCGCGCGTGCTACTCTTGGCGAAATCTCCGACGCCATGGAAGCCGTCTTCGGGAGGTACAAAGCAGTGGTCCGTTCGATTGCCGGCGTCTACGCCGCCGAATCCCAGCACGACGCCACGTTCGTCAAAGCCCGCGCGCTGGCGGGTGAATTCGCCGCCCTGGAAGGCCGCCGCCCTCGTATCATGGTGGCCAAGATGGGCCAGGACGGGCACGACCGCGGCGCGAAGGTGATTTCCACCGCCTTTGCCGACATCGGTTTTGACGTGGATATCGGCGCTCTGTTCCAGACTCCCTCCGAGGTGGCCCGGCACGCGGTGGAGAACGACATCCACGTGCTGGGGGTTTCGACGCTCGCGGCCGGTCACAAGACTCTCGTGCCCGAGGTGATCGGGGAACTGCGCAAACTCGGCAGGGAAGACATTATGGTGGTCGTGGGCGGCGTAATACCCGCCCAGGATTACGACTTCCTCTATGAAGCGGGGGCGGTGGCCGTCTTCGGGCCGGGTACGGTGATTCCGGTGGCGGCGCGGCAGATTTTGGAAATCCTGCTGGCGAGCCGCCAGGAGGAACTGGACGAAGCGGACGCTTGAGGGAAGCACGGCCGCGAGGTCTTCGGACAATCGGCGATCATGATGAAGAGCGAGGGGAGGCATAGCATTTTGGAGCCGGAAGCAAGCGCGCTCACCGTGCAGGCGGGTATTGAAGCTCCGCCTTCCATTTCGCCGTCACGGGCCGCGAAGTTTCGCGCGCTTCGGCGGCGGGATCCCTCGCCCGCCGAGTTCGTCGAACGTATCCTGGCCGGCGACCGCGCTTTGCTGAGCCGTGCTATCACGCTCATCGAGAGCCGTTTGCCGCGGCATCGGGAGGCCGCCCAGCGCATCATCGAAGGCTGCCTGCCCCATAGCGGAAACTCCATCCGCGTCGGCATCACGGGCGTTCCTGGGGTGGGCAAGAGCACCTTTATCGAAGCTCTTGGAATGCATTTGATCGAGGATCGCGCGGAAAAAGTCGCCGTACTGGCGGTGGACCCCAGCAGCCAGGTTTCCGGAGGCAGCATTCTGGGCGACAAGACCCGGATGGAGCGTCTCTCTTCGAACCAGGGCGCCTTTATCCGCCCCTCGCCCTCGAGTGGCAGCCTTGGCGGAGTGACACGCCGCACCCGTGAAACGGTGATTTTGTGCGAAGCGGCGGGCTTCCGAAATGTTCTGATCGAGACCGTGGGCGTGGGACAGTCGGAGATCGCCGTTGCCTCGATGGTGGATTTCTTTCTTTTGCTGATGCTCGCGGGCGCGGGTGACGAATTGCAGGGCATCAAGCGCGGCATCATCGAGATGGCCGACATGATGGTGATCAACAAGGCCGATGGAAGCAATACCGTCCGCGCCCGTGCCGCGCAGGCTGAATACCGCGCGGCGATGCGTCTGTTTCCGCCGGCGGCCTCCGGCTGGAAGCCGCCCGTCCTTACTTGTTCGGCGATCGAGAACACCGGTATCGCCGAAGCTTGGGAGAGCGTGATGGAATACCGCCGCCTGGTTTCGCGCAGCGGCTACTTCACGGACCGCCGCCACGCGCAACTGGTGGATTGGTTCGAGGAAGCGGTGGAGAACGAAATCCTGGACGCCTACCAGCGGGATCACGAGATCCATCGGCGTCACGCGGCTCTCCTGGATGAAGTTCTGCGAGGAGGCGTCTCGCCGTCGAATGCCGCGATGACGCTCATGAATTTATTCCTGGGCAAACGCGCGCGTTCGGGAGCCGAACCCGGCTCGGATGCGCCGGCGGCCCCTTGATCTTTCTAAATCTAATATCGAGGATTCCATGGGTGACCAATACGCACGCATGACCGCGAATGAAGCGGCCGCACTCATCAAGAATGGAGACAACCTGGGATGCAGCGGTTTTACGCCGTCCGGCTCTCCGAAAGCGATACCGATGGCGCTCGCCGAGCGGGCGGTGATCGATCATCTCTACGACCGCCCCTTCAAGGTCGGCCTGCTTACGGGAGCCTCGACGGGCGCGTGGCTCGATGGCGCGCTCGCGAAGGCGGACGCCATCAGCTTCCGCACGCCCTACCAGACGAACGATGAGCTGCGCCGCCGCATCAATGACGGCTCGTGCCGTTTCGTCGATATGCACCTATCCTTGCTCCCGCAGTTTGTGCGCTACGGGTTCCTGGGTCACATCGATTGGGCGATCGTGGAAGCGGCGGATGTGACGAACGACGGAGAGATTGTTCTCACATCCGGCGTGGGAGCCGCGCCCACCTTCTGCGCGAAGGCCGACAGGATTTTGATCGAGCTCAACCGCTTCCATCCTCCCGAATTGCGCGGAATTCACGACATCTTCGAGCCGAAGAGTCCGCCGCACAGGCGCGAACTGCCGATCTACAAAGTCTCGGACCGCATCGGATCTCCGTCCATTCAGGTGGACCCCAGGAAGATTGTGGGCATCGTCGAAACGAATATCGAGGACGACGCCAGGCCGCTGGCTCCAGCCGGGGAATTGCATCAGACCATCGGCCAGAATGTCGCCGGATTTCTCGCGGGCGAGATGAAAGCCGGCCGGATTCCGCCAAGCTTTTTGCCGCTGCAATCGGGCGTTGGCGAGACGGCGAATGGCATCCTCGGCGCTGTCGGCACCCATCCGGATATCCCCCCGTTTGAAATGTATACGGAGGTGCTGCAGGATAGCGTTATCGAATTGATGCGCGAGGGGCACGTGAAGTTCGCAAGCACTTGTTCGCTCTCCGTGAGTCCGTCGCTGCTCAAGGAGATTTACGAGAACCTCCCCTGGTATAAAGAGCGGATCCTCCTGCGGCCCCAGGAGATCTCGAACAATCCGGAAGCCATCCGGCGGCTCGGCACCATCTCAATGAACACCGCCATCGAGGTGGATATCTTCGGCAACGTGAATAGCACGCACGTGATGGGTTCGAAGATGATGAACGGCATCGGCGGCTCGGGTGATTTCACGCGCAATGCCTACATTTCGATCTTTACCTGCCCCTCCACCGCGAAGGGCGGCAAGATCAGCACGATTGTTCCGCAGGTGAGCCACGCGGATCACAGCGAGCATTCCGTGCAGGTTGTCGCCACCGAATGGGGCGTCGCCGATCTCCGCGGCCGTACTCCCGCGGAGCGCGCGGAATTGATCATCAACAATTGCGCTCACCCCGAGTACCGGGAGGAACTGAAGCAGTATCTGCAACTGATCAAGGGCGGGCACACGCCATCCACCATGGCCGCGGCGTATGCCTTCCATGTGCAGTTTCTCAAGACCGGAGACATGCGCAAGGTCGATTGGAAGAAGTTTCTGGCCTGAGCCCGGCACGGCGGCGGGCGCAAGGGGAGCAATGGCGGCGGCGCGGCGGAAGCCGCCGCCATTGCCCAGGCCGTGTCCATGGCGGGCGGAGTCTGACTCAGGAAGCCGCCAGGATCTCCCGCGTGAACTGAGCGGTTTGTCCGATCTGGTCGTTGTAGCGCTGGTACATCCCGATGATCATCGCGTCGTTGGGCTTCATTCCCTCGAGCGCCACCGCCATCCGCTCTTTCACCTGCTTCGGTGAATTCACCGTCCGTCCCGCCGCCAGCACCTTGTATACCAGGCACGGCTTCTTCGTTCGCCGCACCGTGGCCAGCATCCTCGGAACGTCCGATGGCAGATAGATCTCGCCCAGCGGCAGCTCGCCGAGCATTTTTTCGAAGACCGCCCGGGGACGAATCAGATAGTAGAGGGACGCCATGTAATAATCCACGTCCCACCCTTTTTCCTCGGCGTACTCGATTTCCGCCGGATTGTGGCATGAGAGGCCCACCATGGCCCCCGTGTCGCGGATCCGCTTCAGGTAGTCCTTCGATTTATCGAACTGTCCCGCGTCCCACAGCCGGTTGGTGGCTCCGCCGTGCTGCGCGATGCCCATGGGTTTCAGCCTGGCGGCGCGCGCCGCCATCTCCGGGTGTTCATTGAAATCCGGACGCGAGAGCACGAGCAATTGCAGCTTGCCGCCCCGCTCTTTGTATTTCGTCCAATCGGTTTCCAGCCGTTCGCTCCAGCTTGCCTGCCAGGTGTTCAAGCCCGCCCGCTCCAGTTCCTTCAGGAACGCCAGTACGCGCTCGGTGGTATGGTATTCGCCCATGGTGGCGGAGAAAACGTAATTGAAATGGGAGTAGCCGTAGATCGGGTTCGCGCCCGCGATCAGCCGCGTGACGCGGTGTTTCCCGAAGCTGGCCAAGGGAAGCGGAGGGCCCGCCTTGGCCTCCGGCATCAGTCCGGAGGCGGGTGGTTGTTGCGCCGCGGCATAGTTCGCCGCCGTAAGAAACCCCGCAACCGTGCCGCCGCCCTTCAATAGATCTCTCCGGGCGAGCACGGTGTCGTCCGCGTGTTCGAGTTCCACCATCCCGTTGGTTCCGGGGGTGTAAGGAAAGGTCACGCTGTCATCGTGTTCCATGCCCGGGAGTATATCGAATCGGCTCCGGTATTTCCGCTGGCCCGCGAGGCGCGGAATTCACTCCACGATCAACTCGGCTACCTCGCCCAAACGCCGTCCGTTGAAGGTCACATCCGCCATGGCCACGGCGCGTCCGCTGGAGTTCGGGCGGCGTCGCAGCCGGAAGGGAATAGCGGCCTCGGTCTTGGCGCCGGCGCTAAAGGTTTGTATGGGTTCGGAGCAAATGAGTTCCGGGCCATGCTTGAGTTCCACTCGCAATGAGCCCGGTACGAACAGGTGGTTGCGTACGCGCAGTTGCACCTCGAATTCCTGTTGCCCCGGTCTTGCGAGCGCCGGGTAGAAATGGCACCAGCGGTAGTCCATGCCGAAATTGGGGTCTGGCTGCGCGATGAAGCCACTCATCACGTCGCGCAATCGATGCGCCCAGCCGAGGAAGCCTTCCAAGTCCTCCCGCGTGGGGGAGTATTCCTCGGTATGAGCCGGGCAAACGATGTCTGGCTCGAATTCCAGCATCTGTTTGGCGCAAGTGATGAAGCCGCTGTCCAGGAAGTATTCATTCTGCGGCACCAGGGGTCCGTTGCGCACGCGCGCCGGGTTTCCCTTTTTCCAGGTGTTATCCCCGGTGAACATCACCTTCTTGCCGTCGATTACCGTGTTCAGCGCCTGGTGATAATCCGTCTGGCCCGGCTGGTGAAAAAAGTGGAGCGTGTATCCTTCCCATTCGATGCGTTCGCCATCGCGTATAACCCGGTCGGGGCGGATAGGGAAGGGAATCAGGCACGGAAGGCGATAGCGCTCGGGGTGAGTGAGAACGTCAGCCATTTTATCGAGCACCCAGATCTCGACGTCGCCGCCGGCGCGCATCAATTCGTAGGCACGGATGAGGTGGTCGTCGTGGTAGTGGCTGAAGGTGAGCACGATGTGATTAATGCCCAGCTCTTTCTTGACTTTCTGGGTGTGCTCAAAATCCGCGTAACCGTAGTCGTAGAACAGAGCCTTACCGCTGTCGGTGAGGATGGCATAAGTGGTCATGAAGCCCGTGCTGAGGGTTGAGGGCCCGCCAACGTGTACCAGGTGGGGCAGGATGTGCCGCATCGTTCCCTGCTTGCGGCCGCTGGAATTCGGCGGCAGCATTTCGCGGAGTACGCCGTGGATGCGAGTATTTGCCCGCATCGCGGCATCGGCGTCGTGCATGGGCTCACCGTGGGCGGGAAGCAGCCATTCGGGTTTCTCGTCCCGTATTCGCGCAAACGATTTTTCCGAGGCGTCAATGCCTTGCGTGAAGCCGTAATATGCCCAGTG
>CAZXBZ010000074.1:0-11642 GCA_964639135.1 uncultured Solibacteraceae bacterium
GCTTGCCGCCGCGCCTGTCTGGCTCACCGAAGCCATCTTCCACCACGATGCCGCGTTCCAGCAAGCTGGCGATCTGGCTTGAGACCGTGGGCTTCGTGAGACCGCTCAGCCGGGCTAATTCGGCGCGCGAAATCGGTTCGCCCTCCCGAATCAGGTCGAGGAGATAGGCGGAGTTCAAGCGGCGCATGGCGGAATAGCCGATGCGTCCCGAATCCCGGCTGGGGAGGGCGTTGCGCATGACAAGTAAGTTTGTTAAATTATCTTACTCGCCATTCAAACATTAATATACTGAATCGTCAAGGAATAAATAACCAGTACCCAATGGGCTATTTGGCGGGTTTGACCTTGTGAACGTTTGGCTGTGGCGATCACCGGGCATCGGCAAACCGGTACGGTGAGCGCCGCATGCATGAAGCGCGCGGGACGTGGAATAATTTTCGTCACGTGAAGTTCCGGCGGTGAAGGGGTTATGACGGAAGCCGTATGAAGTACATTCATTTCTCTTGGGTTATCTTGCTGGCCATGACCATGGCTGTGCCGCGCGTGTCCGCTCAGGCTCGAGACCGGGGACGGGTGAGATACCTCCCGCCAGAGCCCGTGGAATCCGTTGTCTTGCGATCCGTGCATCCGCGCCTCGTCTTCAAACCGGCGGGTGCGAGCGCACCTGGGCGCAGCTTCGAGGAGATGCGCGCTCTCTACGCCTCCGACGCCGAGTTCCGGGGGATCTTCGATAAAGCGCTGGCCGCGATGGGCAATGTGAGAAACCCGGCGGCGCGGGCCATCTCGTGGGTAGTAACCGGCGACGAGCGCTTTGCCGGGGACGCCATGGATTTGCTCACGAATGCTCCAATCTCAAAAAGCGGGCCGGGCACCTACTCGAATATCTGGGCGTTCGCCATGGCCTGGGACTGGCTCCACGATTATCCGGAGTTCACTCCCGAGAGGCGGGACGCCGCCGCGGCGCGCATCAGCGAACGGCTCTCGACCGAACTCGAGCATTTGGACGATGGCTGGATGGCGATGTGGCACGGACGGAACCAGGCCGCGAATGGAGCCATGATGGCGGCGCTCGCCATTGGCGACCGCCCAGGGGAGACGGAGAAGCTCGCGCGCGCCGCCGCTCATTACGCCGAAGCGCTTCGCGCATACGACTACGCGGAGGGCTGGCCGGAGGGGCCGAGCTACTGGATCCACAACCGCGCGGCTCCCTATGTAATGGCGGCCGATTGTTTTCTTACCGCCACCGGCAAGGAGCAACTGGCGGGAATTTCCATCCGTTCCGTGATGCGTAAACTCGGCCTCTGGACTCTGTATCAATACTCGCCGAATGGCACGTTCGAACCGTACGGCGACGCGGGTTACAGCGGCAAGCTCGGGACCATCGGCTACTGGGAGATGAGTATGGATTATGCCGCGAAACTCACGCGCGATCCGGCTCTGATGGCGGGCGGGGATTTCTTCCGGAAGCGCTCGTCCAATCCGTACGCGGGGCGCGGCCTGGCCTGGTATGTCGCGCTTTCCTACGATCCCTCGGCCCGGCCGGCCACCGGCTACGACCACACGATGCCCGAACTCTGGTTGCGCGCGCATCTTCCCCAAGCGATGCTCTTCGGGCGCGATTCCCTGGGCGTGGCGTTCTTCCGCGGCAATTGGGGAGACCCGGACGAGCTATACGCCAGTTTCAAGGCCGGCGATCTGCTGGCGCACCACGACCACTACGATGCCGGCCACTTCAGCATCCAGCGCGGCGGCCTGCTGACGGGCCTGACGGGCGTCTACAACGGCAATCCCTATGGAGGGGCCTACCGGCTTGGTTATGCCGTGCAATCGGTGGCCTCGAACTGCCTGCTGATTCTCGCGCCCGGCGAAACTTCACGGGGCGCGCAACGAAGCTCGAAGGGCGCGTGGGACGCGCTCTCCGGCGGACAGCGCGTGATCAGCCCCACCGGGTTCAACGCGGAGTCGGTTGGGCATTACAAATCCATGCTTGAGCGCGGGCCTTATCTCGAAAGAGCGGACATCACCGCTTTTGAGAGCATGGCCGGCGATTATGATTTCACCGCGGCGGATCTTACTTCGGCGTATAACTCGACCCGCTACGCCGAGCCGGGGAGCGCCGCCAAGGTGAGCCTCGTCACGCGGCAGTTCCTTTATCTGCGGAAGGAAGAAGCTTTTGTGGTGCATGACCGCGTGGTCACCACCAATCCGTCGTACCTGCCGAAGTTTTTGCTGCACGCATACACAAAGCCCCAGAGCGCGCATGAGCGGCTGCTGGCGGGCAATGACGCGAACGACGGCATTCTCGAGAGTGCCGACCGTGAGATGGTGACCACCAACGATCGCGGCAAACTCACGCAAATCGCCGTGCTGCCGAGAGAGGCCCGGTTCCTCAAGATTGGCGGGCCGAATTACCTCGGGTATGTGGAAAAAGACGGCGACCAGGCGAATGGCTTCAACGGGGTGAATCTTGTATCGGCCGCGCCGCCGCGCGCCACGGATTCCAAACAGCCCGGCCTCTGGAGAACCGAGCTTGAACCCACCACCACTGGGGAACGGCACCAATTCCTCAATGTCCTCCTGCCGCGCTTGCTCGACGACCAGCGCGCATTGCCGGTTGTCGCGGCCACCGAGGCGGGCGCGGCGGCGGATGCCGTGCTCGTGGGCAAGACGCTCGCGGTCTTCGCGAAGGACCAGCGGCCGCTCGACCGGTTGCGGCTCGAGAGCAGCGGCGCCGTGCGATGCCTTCTGCTGGATGCCCGCCGGAACGGCCGCTACCGGGTGAATGGGAAGGATTTCACCGCGAGCGCGGAAGGCGTGCTGTCCTTCACGTGGCCGGAGGGCGTCCGCCGGGTTGAGATCGCGCTGGCGAACGCCGCCGCGGGAGCCGAATAGGCCGCGATCGGAGAGATGTGGCCGCGCGCTGAAATCCGCCGATGAAAACGGATGGCGGCCGTGGCCCATCATATCTGTATGAGCAATGCGCCCGGCGCCGGCACCAGCGGCACTTCACCCTCCACCGGAAAGCCGCCGGTGGTCTTTACCATCGGCCACTCCACGCACCCGATAGAAGAGTTCATCGCTCTGCTGAAGGCGCACCAGGTTCAGCGCCTGGTGGATGTGCGGACCGTGCCGCGCTCACGCCATAATCCGCAGTTCAATCGGGAGAATCTCCCGGAATCCCTGCACTCCGCCCGTCTACACTATACCTATATGCGCGGCCTGGGCGGGTTCCGGCCGGTTCGCGCGGATTCTCCGAATATGGGATGGCGGAACAAGAGTTTCCGGGGCTTTGCCGATTACATGCAGACCCCGGAGTTCCGCGAGAATCTCGACAAGCTCATTGAACTCGCGAGCGCGGAGCGTGTCGCCATCATGTGCGCGGAAGCGGTTCCCTGGCGGTGCCACCGCTCGCTGATCGCGGATGCGCTGCTGGTTCGTGGCATCGAAGCGGAAGAAATCACCGGCCTTGAGCGGGTGCAGCCCCATAAGCTGACGCCGTGGGCCAAGGTTTCCGGTATCGAGGTCACCTACCCTGAGGAAGCGGAACCGGCAGCACCGCCGCATGCGCTATGAGGCGCGCCGCGCCAGTGCAACTCCTTCGGTCGTGACGAAATACTTGGCGAGCAGGCATGAATGCTCCCAGGCCGGGACGGAAGACGGGTCACGCACCGCGCCGAGGAAGGCGTCCGCGAGCTTCGAGAAATGCGCTTCATGGCCGATGCGAAGCCGGGCGGGAATGTCGAGGCGAAAACCTTCCTCGAGCTCGAGAATCCCGAGCCCGGCGAACGTGGATTGCAATGCGTCCACGCGGCGTGCGAGGGCCTCTTTTACCGCCGACCTGTCCGCTGGATTCGCGGGCAGCACCTGAACGTCGGGAATCCAGTTCGCCTCCTTGTTCTGGCGAATTTCCACGCTCGCCCTGCTGCCGCGGAAGAGGATATATTCCCTGTCGGGCACTCCGGGCGGCGCTTCCACATCCCATCGGATATCGAGCGACACAACCGCGCCATTGAGAGTGTATTGGACGGTGTTGTTGCAGAAGTAGTCGAGTGCGGGAGGCCGCGCGGGAGAATCGAGCGGCATGCCGGTGACCTGGCGCAGTTGATCGAGGCTGAGCGCCGTGGGCCAGCGGGTGGCGTTCAAGACGGAAATATCCGTTGCGAAGTTCAGCTCGCGGTCCGGCATGAGGATCCATTGCACGAGGTCCACCAAATGGGTGCCCACATCGGTGAGGCCCTCGCCCTGCTCGGCGATATCGAAGAACCAAAGCGGGCGCAGATTGGGAACTCCGGCCACGCGCTTCAAGAGGGAATGTACGCTCTCCATCCGGACGGCGGGGGCGTCCGGGGAACCCGTGATGCGTTCGCCGAAGACGGAAGAGTCGTTCACCAGTTCGCGCAGCAACTGGCAGGTGACTTCGAAGCGCTGCGTCATCGCATCGGCGACGACCAGGTTCCGGCGGCGGGCGGTATCGAGCACTTCCCGGAGCTTCGCGTGCTGGACGCTCTCGAGAATGAGCGGCTTATCCGCGAGGACGTGAAGCCCGGCGTTCACGGCGGCTTCGATGTAGTCAAGCTTCTTCGCATTGCGCCCGGAGAGAACAACGATATTGCCGGGAACCTCGGCGAGCATCCGGCCGAGGAAATCCTCTCCGGCGTAGACCCGCAGATTCCAGGCGGTGGGGCGTTCGGCGCGGGTGTTGAAGCGGGAGATCCGGTCGAGATGAGACAGGAGGTCCGGCCCCAGCGGGGCGTAGATATGGGCTTCGCGGGAGACTCCGTCGAGCTGTTGTTTCTGCAGCAGAGCCGCATGGAAGTGTCCGGGGTCCACGGTAATCAGGCGGAGGGAGGAGCTTGCGGGAGTGACAGCGGCCATAGCCCTCTGATTCTAGCCTGTGCGCGAGCGCCAGCGCGAGAGTATGGCTTCGAAGCGGGGCTCATGGGCGCGCCTATCACGCAATCGCCGGGATTGGCGTTCTGGCCGCATCTCCAGTGAGAATGCGTTCCTTGCCGGGGATGTGAAAGACTCGGAGCAATTGTGCATGGCCATGGGCGAGAGGAGAAACTGTTGATGCGGGAATGGATGAATCGCAGACGATTTTTGCAAGCCGCCAACGCGGGGCTGCTGGGGTTGCAGGCTGCTGGATTCTCGCTCGCGGCGCAGGAACTCAAGCCCATTGCCGCCCTTGCGGAAGAGCATTTTCCGAGCCGGCTTCATCAGTTCGTCTGGCGCAACTGGGAACTTGCGAATCTGGACCGGATGGCGGCGGTGGTGGCCGGCACTCCCGCACAGCTTGGCGAAATCGCCGCCTCGATGGGGCTGCCGGCGAAGAGGCCGTTGAGCGAAGACCAATTGAAGCGCATCTATATCACGGTCATCCGGCAGAATTGGCATCTGCTGCCCGAGAACCAAATCGTGGAACTGCTGGGGTGGACGGAGGCTCGGTATCAGTTCACCTTGAAGGAAGACGACTTCCTTGACATCAAGTTGGGGCGGGTGAAACCGCATTGCGAAGTGCTGCGCTACCATAAGCCGGCCGCCGTGGAAGCACGGCGAGCGGCGGAGATTCGCGCGCTGCTGACGAAGTGGTTCGGCAACAAGTTGAGCGAACCAGGTGAAGAGCGCTTCGCGTTCGTCGAGGAATTCCGTCACCGTCCGGAGAGCGTGCTGAGGTCGCCCGGGCTTCGCCCATCGGTGGAGGAGGTTGAGCTTGGGGAAGAATGGTCCATCGTCGCGGATGCGCCCGCCGCCGCGGCAGCCGAACACCTCCGATGGTTCCTGGAGCATCGGATGCGGGCGAAAACGGGGAACGGCCGGAAACGGATATTGCTGCGAATCGACGGCGCGCTGCCCGGATGGAGCGCACGGATCGAGGCGGGAGAGGCGGAAATCACCGCGCGGGACGCGGCGGCGTTGCAGCGGGCGGTCTTCGAGGTCGAGGGCCAGATGGAGCGGCGGGAGGCTCCGTTCCTGCGTATAGGCGAACAGAGCCGCCGGGAGATTTGGTCTCCCCGGTATTGCTATTCCTACTTCGCTCTCTATGGAGATCCGCTGATAGAGGGCGATGCCGCCGGATTGCCGGACGGCTATCTGGAGCGCGCGGCGATGGCCGGCATGGGCGGTGTGTGGGTCCAGGCGGTGCTGAACACCCTGGCCCCGAGCGCGGCATTCGCGGAGTTCGGGGAGGGCTGGCAAACGCGGCTGGGCAACCTGCGGAAGCTGGTCTCGCGCGCCGAGAAGTACGGGCTGAAAATCTACCTGTATCTCAACGAGCCGAGGGCGATGCCGGCCTCATTCTTCCGCTCGCGGGAGGAGATTCGCGGGAGCAAGTTTCAAGACCTCTACTCGATGTGTACCTCCGCGGAAATGGTTCGAGACTGGATCCGCGATTCGCTGAGCCACGTCTTCGGCGAGACGCCCGGACTGGGTGGTGTATTCTCCATCACGATGTCCGAGAACCATACGAATTGTTTCTCTCACGGAGGCGCGTGGGGAGACCGAAATCCGGTGGCCTCCGATTGCCCGCGCTGCTCGAAGCGGAGCGGCGCGGAGACGATCGCGGAACTGATCACGGCGTTTCGCGACGGGGTTCGGGCGCGGAGCAAGACGGCGGAAATCGTCAGTTGGGATTGGGGCTGGGGCCGGCCGCTCAGCGAAGCGCTCATCCCGAAGCTTCCGAAGGATACGGCGCTGATGAGCATCAGCGAATGGTCGCAACCCGTGGAGCGGGGCGGCGTGCGGACGGAGGTGGGCGAGTATTCCATCTCCGTTCCAGGCCCCGGGCCGCGCGCCGCGAGAACCTGGGCGCTTGGCAAGCGGCATGGATTGCGGACGCTGGCGAAGACGCAATTCAACAACACGTGGGAGATTGCCGCCGTGCCGTGGATTCCCGTGCTGCCGCTGATTTTGGAGCACTGCCGCGGGCTGGCGGCATCGGATGTTGACGGCGTGATGGCTTCCTGGACCTGTGGGGGCTATCCCTCGCCGAACCTCCATGCGGCCGCGTCGTATGGCTTTGAGCCGCGGCTGAGCGATGCGGAGATCCTCCGAAGCGAAGCCGAACGTCTTCATGGAAGCGCGGCCGCGGACGGCGTTATCGCCGCCTGGAGAGATTTCGCGGAAGCCTTTCGTGAGTATCCCTATGGCATTGCGGTCTATGTGATCCCCACGCAACACGGTCCGGCGAATCTGTTGCGCCTCAAACCGACGGGGCTTCAGCCCGGAATGATCCTATTCCCTTACGATGCCTACAAGAGCTGGAGCGGCGTGTATCCGCCCGATGTTGTCCGTTCGCAATTCCGCAAGCTCGCGGCCAAGTGGAGAACGGGTCTCGCAAAGCTGGAACGCGCAACCGGGGAAGCCTCTCCCTCGAAAAAGGAATCGTCCCAGCGCGAGCTCGCCATTGCGCGGACCTGTCTCCATCACTTCGAAAGCACCGCCAATCAGGTGGAGTTCTACCTGCTGCGCGATAGCCTCCCCTCTCTCAGCGGTACCGAACGGGAACAGGCGCGGCGGAGAATGCTCGAACTCGTGGCGGCGGAACGGGAATTGAGCCGCGCGCAATACGAAGTGGCGCGAAGCGAGTCGCTCATTGGCTATGAGGCGTCGAACCACTACTTCTATACGCCGCTCGATCTCGTGGAAAAGATGCTCAACTGCGATTGGGTGGAACGGCGGTTGTCCGGCGGAATGGCGTGAAGCCGCGTTCTGCTCCCGGCTTCACGATGCGCTACCGCCCGTCTGTTATTTTGCGTGGAAGAACGGCTCGTACAGTGAATCAATCTGAAAGTGCCGTACGCCGATGGCTCTTGCGCGCGCGGCGTCTTCCTCGGGTCCCTTCCACTCGTCGCGCCCGTCCATTGTGTAGCGGAAGGTGTTGATGGCGGCTACCGGGGTGATCTCCACCTTCCGGCAGAGCGCCACGGTTTCCGAATCGATCACGCTGGCGCGTTCGAACAGAAAGTAGCGGGATTTCACATCCTCGCCGCGTTCGATCGCTGCCCGCAGCCGCGTCCGGTCCGCGGATTGCCGGAGACGCGGACCCAGGATCGAAGCGGGCCGGGTGCCGCCGCCGAGCATATACGCGGTGTCCAAAAGGCGGTGGCGCTCCATTACGCCGGCAAGGCCGGTATAGAACGTCTCCGGCCAATCGGTGCTCTTGAGATCCAGCATCAGCCGAATTTTTCCTTCGCACATGGCGCAGGCTTCCTTGAAATGGATCGGCTTGTGGCCGCCCGGCGTGCTCCGTAAACGGCTCACTTCGGCCCAGGTCAGTTCCTCCGCCTTGGCGGGATTTCCGTAGAACCGCGTGAAATTGTCGTCGTGTTGAAGAAAGGGCTCTCCGTCACGCGTCCGGCGAACATCCACTTCAACCATCCAGTAACCGCGATCGATCGCCGCCTGGAGCGACCCAGGGCTGTTCTCCGGATGCTCCTCGTCGACGATTCCGCCGCGGTGAGCAATTAACTTGCAGGCGGGGTCCAGCCCCTTGGCGGAAAGCCAGGGCGCGGCGAGCCCGCCCAACAAAGCGCGACGGCTGAAGTTCAAGGGCATGCATCTTTTGTACTGGATTAGCGCCCCATCCGGCAAGCGGCCGGCGCTTGTGAGCGCTGCTTGTCGCGGGGTGCGCGCCAAAGGTGCGATTCTAGTAATGGATTCACAAGAGGCTAAATTGGCTGGCGATCGTTCGATGACGCCGATGCCGTTTCGAAGGCGTACCGCGATCGAATGAATGACGAGCGCGCGTCTAAAACCCGGAGGGGACACGGCCGGGCTGGTGAGTACATGAAAATTCAGACATTCATTCTTCCGCTTGCGGCGGTGATTTTATCCGGTTGTACCGTTGGACCCAACTATAAGCGCCCCGTCGTCGAATCGCCCATGGCGCACCGGACCGCGGCCGCCGCGCAAGCCTCCGATCAGACTTCGCTTGCGGAAACCCCCTGGAAATCGTTGTTCAACGATCCCGAGATTACGGAGCTTGTTCAGACTGCTCTCGATAAGAATTTCGACGTCCTGATGGCGGCCGAGCGCATCGAGCAGGCACGCGCGCAGTTCGGCATCGCGCGTTCCCAGCTTTTTCCCGCGGTTGGCGCCGGCGCGAAATTTACGTCCCAGCGGAGTTCCTCCGTCGGCTCGAACCTGATGGTGAAACCGGGCACGGATCTCGACGTAAGCTACACCGACGTTGGCGGCCAGTTCAGTTGGGAAATCGATTTGTGGGGCAAGCTGCGCCGCCAGCGGGAATCGGCGCGCGCCCAATACATCGCCGCCGAGGACGCCCGTTATGGCATACAAGCCTCGCTTGTCGCCGCCACGACGAATGCGTATCTGGCGTTGCGCGAGCTTGATCTCGAACTGGAGATTACCGAAAAAACACGCAAGATCGCCGAGGACGGATTGCGCCTCACCCAGATCCGCCGCGCGAATGGCCTGGCGACCGGCCTCGACGTGCGCCAGGCGGAAACACTTCTCTACACCGCGACATCGCGCCGCGCCGCCGTCGAGCGTGCCATCGGGCAGCAGGAAAACGCCATCAGCCTGTTGCTCGGGGAGAATCCGGGCGCGGTCAAGCGGGGTAAGCCGCTTGGCGAGATTGCCGCGCCCCAATCGGTCCCCGTGGGAATTCCGTCGAGCCTGCTCGAACAGCGCCCGGATATCCGGCGGGCGGAGCAGCAGCTTATTGCGATGAACGCGCAGATCGGGGCCGCGAAAGCGCTGTACTTCCCGGACATCAACCTTACGAGCTATGTGGGCGGCCAGAGCCGTGCGCTCTCCTCGCTGTTCACGGGTCCGGCCCGCCTCTGGAATTTCGTGCCGGCGGCCACGGCGCCCATCTTCACCGCTGGCGCGCTCCGGGAGAACGTCCGCTTCAACGAAGCGCGTGCGCGCGAAGCGGAGTTGAACTACCGGAAGACGATCCAGACCGCCTTTCGCGAGGTCTCCGATTCGCTGATCGCTCACGAGCGGCTCAGGGAACAGCGCGAGCAGCAGCAATTGCTGGTGGAAGCCCTCGGAGAGACCGCGCGTCTCGCGGACGCCCGCTACCGCACGGGGCTCGACAGCTTTCTGCAGGTGCTGGATGCGCAGCGGAATCTCTTCAGTAGCGAGCTGACGCTTGCGCAGTTGCAGTTCGCGGAATTGAATACCGTGGTGGAGCTATACCGGGCGCTCGGCGGCGGCTGGCAATAGCGGGCGCGCTCGCACGGCCCAGGCGTGCGCGAACCCTTCCGCGGGGCCGGCGTATACTGGGCGTCATGCGTTTCCACCCCGTGCTCGCGTTTCCGCTTCTGGTGTGCCTGGCCGCAATTTCCGCCGCGCCGTCTCGCGCGGAGACGACCCTTTCGAATCCCTCTATCCGTTTCACGCGCCCGCCAAAGCCTTACGTAATCTTGAAGCGGGCGGGCGTTGAAGCAGTCATCGTGGATAATTCGGCGGTGGACGATGAAGTGCTGCGCGATCACAAGGCCGGTTACAGCGGCCTGGCGCGTCTGAGCCGCGGCGCCGGCGCGCGAAACCTCTTCGTGAATGCATACGCCGGACTGAATTTCGAGCACATTCTGAGCGGCGTGACGCCGCATGGAAGCAAAGAGGAGTTCGAACCGCGCCGCCAGCCGATGGAGTTGCGCGTGATCTCACCGCATGCGGCGGAGCTTTGCCAGGCGCCCACGTTTCTGAATGCGATCGAGAGCTGCCAGCGCTACGAACTGCTTCCCGACGGTGTTATCCAGCTTACCATCGAGGTGACGCCCCGCAAGCAGACTTTCCCGAACGGCTACATCAACCTGTTCTGGGCGAGTTACATCGACCAGCCGGAATCGCTCGATATTCATTTCCGTGGCGTTCCCGCATCGGCGAGCCCGGATACCAAACCGGAATGGATCCAGGCTTCGACGCCTTCCCACGGCGTCCTCTCGACCCATCCCTCGGCGGGCGATCGGCGAGTGTTCCCGCATGAGGAACCTTTCCCGCTTACCCTGGTCTTCAGCCTCTCGAACCATCGCTACACGGAACCCTGGTATTACGGCGTGAGTCACGGCATGGCCTTTGTCCAGATGTTCCGGCCGCGGGACCAGGTTCGCTTCTCCCAGTCGCCATCCGGGGGCGGGGAAGGGAATCCCGCGTGGGATTTCCAATACTTCGTCGAGAAGCCCGAGGCTGGCCGTATCTACCAGTTCGTGATGCGCGCCGCCTGTCTTCCGTATCAATCGCGGGCTCAGATCGAAAAAGCCACGCGCAAGCACCGCGCGGCGCTTGGCCAGTAGCGGGATTACGCAGCCCGTGCGCGTGCGCCCGCGGCCTGGCGGGCGTGCGCTGATTCGCGGTTCGCTCAGACGCGCAGGAACCAGCGTTTACGATAAAGGAAGTAGAGCAGCAGCCAGAAGCATCCAAGCTCGATCAGACGCAGGAACAGCATCGGCCCGGCGTCGATCGCCTTGGGGACATAGCCCATCCAGCGCAGCACCATATTCAGGTTGATCAGGCCCCGCAGCACGTAGATCAGGATGGCGTTGGCGCCGATGACAAGGAAGAAAAACGACCATCGCTTGTAGCCCCGCACGTCGATGATCCAGTAGAAGAGCGCCAGCAACAGCAAGCTCCACCCGCCCGCGTACAAGACGAACGAACTGCTCCAGATGTTT